>JAJTEQ010000057.1 GCA_021298195.1 Ilumatobacteraceae bacterium | reverse complement strand
GATGACGCCGCGCGAGTTCAGCATCGACGTGTTGGGCGAGGACGGATCGACGACGCCGATGACGCGCACCTTGTGGTTCAGCGAGTACGGGCCGATCCTCGACTTCCCGGGCATTGGTTGGTCGAACGCGATGGTCACCACCTATCGCGATGCCAACATCAACAACGACGAGTTCATCGAGCAGTACAGCGCGATGGGACGGGCGAAGAGTCTCGACGAGTTCATCGCCGCGCACGAGACGTTCCAAGGAGTGCCGTTGTTCAACACCATCGCGGTGAGCAATGACGGACGTGCATGGTACGCCGACGTGTCGGCCACGCCGAACCTGACGGCCGAGGCCGAGGCCGAGTACAAAGCGCAGGTGGCCGCGGGCGGAATCGCCGCCATCGGTCGACAGAGTGGCGCCATCGTGTTGGACGGCTCCAAGAGCATCAACCGGTGGGAGGAGCAGGAGGGCGCGCGCGATGCGGGCCTCGTTCCGTGGAGCGAACTGCCCATGACGGAGCGCACCGATTTCGTGTTCAACGCCAACGACAGCTTCTGGGTGGCCGATGGTGCCGGAACCTTGAGTGGTAACTATTCGATTCTCCACGGTGAGCAGAACACCGTGCGCTCCGTGCGCACGCTCGAAAACTTGCGGGTCCTGTCGAACGGTGCCGGGTTGGCCGGCGACGACGGTTTGTTCTCCGGTGAGGAACTTCGTGACGCATCCGTGGCGAACACCAGCTACCCCGGCTCGCAGTTGGCCACCGGCATCGCCGCACGATGCGCGACCACACCGAGCGTGAACATTCCCGCCGTGGTGAACAGCTCGGGCACCGAGGTGATCCCCGCCGGTGCGGTCGACATCGCTGCCGCGTGTGCCGTGATCGCCGAGTGGGGCCAGACGTACGACCTGGACGATGCCGGCGCCCCGTTGTTCCGTGAGTGGCTGGGCCGTATCTCGGCGTTGAGTGCGTGGCCCCAGGTGTGGGAGGTGCCGTTCGACGCGAACGATCCGGTGAACACCCCGCGCGGCATGGCGCCGGCGCCCGTCACCGGTGATGATCCGGTGTTGGTGGCGCTCGGTCAGGCCGTGAAGGTGCTCGAGTTGGGCGGACGCACGGTGGACGTGACCTTGCGCGAGACGCAGTTCGCCCCCCGCGCCTCCACGCGCATGCCGGTGCCCGGTGGTCTGGGCAGCGACGGCGTCACCAACGTCGTCAGCTGGGGCGGACTCGGTTCGTCCACCGAGACCGTGCCCTCGCGCGGCGATCGCGTGGCTCCGGGCAGCACGCTCACGGCCGACGGTTATCCGATCAACTACGGCACCAGCTTCATCATGACGGTGGACTACACGCAGGGTGCCCCGCGCGCGTGGGCCTTCCTCACGTACTCCAACACCGGCGACCGCACGTCACCGTTGTTCGATGCGCAGCTGAAGCGATTCAGCGAGAAGGACTGGCGCGACGTGTTGTTCACCGACGAGCAGATCGCGGCCGATCCCGGACTGGTCGAGACGGAGATCTTCGGGGACTGACGGTCGTTCGACGCGATCACTGGTCTGGCTGGCCGTCGAAGACGGGGTCCAGTCGCAATTCGGGTTCGTCGTTCATGAGACGTTGCAGGCGGTACTTGTTCTCGAACAACGCCACCATCTCGTCGTTGGCCCGATACAGGATGCGGATACCGCCGATCTGGCGGAGCCGCTCGGCGCTGGCCTTGTCGGTCAGTCGCATCGCTTGATACGGCGAGGACACGATCTCGGCCGGCGCGTTGAACTCGCTGGCCAGACGGTGCGCGAACACCTCGAACTGCAACACGCCCACCGCGGCCAGCACCGGCTCGGTGTCGCCGAAGTCGAGGTCACGCAACACCTGCACCACGCCCTCCTCGTCGAGTTGCTCGAGGCCGCGACGGAACTGCTTGATCTTGCCGCGGTCCAAGGGGCGGGCGCTGGCAAACACCTCGGGGGCGAAGCGGGGCACGCCGGGAAACTGGATCTTCTTGCCCTGGAAGATGGTGTCGCCGATGCGCAGATCGCCGGCGTTCACCAGTCCGATGATGTCGCCGGGGAACGCTTCCTCGATGGTCTCGCGATCGTTGCCGAACGCCGTGGTGGCGTACTTGGTTCCCACCGCGCGACCCGAGCGAACGCACTCGGCGTCCATGCCGCGCTCGAAGCGACCCGAGCACACGCGCGCGAACGCCAGACGGTCGCGGTGATTGGGATCCATGTTGGCTTGGATCTTGAACACGAAGCCGGCGAAGTCGGCATCCAGCGGGCGTTCGTTGTCGTTCACGTCGACGCGTGGCAACGGTGGCGGCGCCAACTCGGCCACCGCGTCGAGCAAGGCGCGCACACCGAAGTTGGTGAGCGCCGAACCCACGAACACCGGTGTGCTCTTGCCGGCCAGGAACGACGGAAGGTCGACGTCGGCACCGATGGCGTCGAGCAGACCACAGCCATCGAGGGCCACCTTCCAGGCGTCGCCCTCCTCCGCGGCCGCGCGCTCGGCGGGGATGATCTCCTCGGGGGCCGCCGCCGCACCGCGCGCCGTGCGCGTGTACTTCGTGAACTCGCCGGTACGACGGTCGATGGTGCCACGGAAGTCGCCCGGGATGCCCACGGGCCACGTGGCCGGTGTGGCGCGCAACCCGATCTGTTGCTCCACCTCGTCGAGAAGTTCCAGCGGGTCGCGACCGGGACGATCGAACTTGTTGAAGAACGTCAGCACCGGCAGGTTGCGCGAGCGGCACACGTTGAACAGCTTCAGCGTCTGGGACTCGATGCCCTTGGCCGTGTCGAGCACCATGATGACCGCGTCCACCGCGGCCAGCACGCGGTAGGTGTCCTCGCTGAAGTCGCGGTGACCCGGCGTGTCGAGCAGGTTGAACACATGATCGCGATACGGGAACTGCAACACGGTCGACGAGATGGAGATGCCTCGTTGCTTCTCCATCTCCATCCAGTCCGAGGTGGCCGAGCGCTGACCGGTGCGGGCGCGCACCGACCCGGCTTCTTGCACCGCGCCGGCGTACAACAAGAATTTCTCGGTGAGGCTGGTCTTGCCGGCGTCGGGGTGGCTGATGATGGCGAACGTTCGACGACGCGCGGCCTCCGTCAAGATGCTCGTACCCGGTTCCATGGCTCGTGAGAGGGTACAGGGATTACTGTCGTCTCATGGCTCTCGACATCGGCGCCGTGCGCGAACAGTTCCCCGCACTGGCACTCACGCACAATGGCGCGCCCCGCATCTACTTGGACAACCCGGCCGGCACCCAAGTGCCGCGAACGGTGCTCGATCGCATGATGCAGGCGCTGGTGGAGTTCAACGCCAACATGGGCGGCAACTTCCACACGTCTCGTTTGGCCACCGAGACGTCGGCCGAGGCGCACCGCGCGATGGCGGATTTCTTCAACGCATCCAGCGAACGCGAGGTGGTGTTCGGCGCCAACATGACGACGCTGACCTTCATGATGACGCGGGTGTTGGCCGGTCGATTCGAGGCCGGCGACGAGATCATCCTCACGCAGATGGAGCACGACGGCAACGCGTCGCCGTGGCGCATCATGGCCGAGGAACGCGGCCTGGTGGTGAAGCGTTTGGACTTCGACCCCACGACCTACGAGATCGATGTGTCCCGTTTGGACGAGATCATCACGCCGCGCACCAAGTTCGCCGCCATCAACTACAGCAGCAACATCCTGGGCACCATCAACAACGTGAAGGCCATGTGCGAGCGCTACCGGGCCGCGGGCGTGCTGACCTACGTGGACGCGGTGCAGTTCGCGCCTCATGGCGCCATCGACGTTCAGGAACTCGGTTGCGACTTCCTGGTGGCGTCGGCGTACAAGTTCTACGGGCCACACCAGGGGATCCTGTGGGGTCGTGAGGACCTGTTGTCCACCTTGCCGGCCTGGAAGCTGCGCGTGGTGAAGGACGTGCCGCCCGGTCGATACGAAACGGGTACGCAGTCACTGGAGGGTCAAGCCGGCACCATCGGTGCCATCGAGTACATGCAGTGGGTGGGCCGCACCATGGGCACCGAGTTCGCTCCGAGCAAGCCGGGGCTGTCGGATCGCACGCGTGAGGTGCACGCCGGCTTGTTGGCCATGGCCGAGTACGACCGTGGCCTCAGTCGGCACCTGGTCGACGGGTTACAGCGCATTGGTGGTCTGGAGATTCGGGGCATCACCAACCCCGAGCGTTTCGAGCATCGGGTGCCCACGGTGTCGGTGACCAAACAGGATCTGGATCCGGCCGAGTTGGCGACGTTCCTGGATCAACACGGTGTGTACGTGTGGAACGGTCACTCGTACGGCATCGACGTGATCGAGCGCTTGGGACTGCAGGATCGCGGAGGCGTGTTGCGCATCGGGCCGACGCACTACAACACCACCGATGAGTTGGATGTCGCCCTCAATCTGATCGAGGACTTCGTGAAGGGTCGGGTCAGACCGGGCTGATGGTGGAACCGTCGGGTCGGGTGACCTCGATGACCTTGGTGCGCGGGTTCATGTGGGTGCGATAGCCCCGGGTTTTCCAGCGGTTGTGTTTGGCGCACAGTGGATCGCCGTTGTCGGGCGATGTTCGTCCACCTTCGGACCAGGGGATTCGGTGATCGACCTCGCAGTGAAGTCGCGAACACGATGGCCACACGCATCGTCGTCGTCGCATCCAGATGGCTTCGCGGGCCGCACCGGTGAAGAGTCGGGACTTGCGCCCCAAATCGATGACCGTGCCATCGGAAGCGACGACGACGCGCCGCACATGGCCCAACAACGAGGCCGTGGCCACGTCGATGGGGTCCAGCATGAGTCCCGAGGTGGTTTCGCACCGCCGACGGTGGATGTCCTCGGGCCGACGGGCCAAGGAGGGCAGTCGCTCGTCGTTGTGCATGGCGACCAGCGCGGCCTCGTAGGTGTCGGCGTCGATGAGGATGTTCACGACCGGCTCGGGTGCGGGTGACGAGCCCACGGCGGCACTGCAGAAGATGGCGTGCAGCGCATCGGCGCGCCGTTGGGCCGCCGTACGGGGCAGATCGGACATGGTGGTGAGGCCCAGAGCGTCGCGGGCCTCGAGGTCGTGGCGCAGTTCGGCTTCCACGTAACGCTCGAAGACCTCGAGGATGAGGGCGCCCTGAGCCGTTCCCACGTGGGCGTCGACGTAGACGGTGTCGCCCACCGGGTGGACGCTGGCGTCACGGGAGTCGTGAACCACGTCGGCGTGGCGATGAGCGCCATCGGCGTCGGCCAGTTGTTCCCAGCGCAACACCGCGGTGTTGAAATCCTCGTAGGGGAGAGCGCCGGCGATGTCGGCCAGAGTGTCGAAGACGATGGGTAGCTCGTCGCGCACGCGACGGTTGGCGTGCAGACCGGCAAGACGGCGGGCTTGGGCCACGCCCAACGTTCCGGCATCGAGTCGTTCGACGAGTGCGGGGTAACTGTGGGCGGTCAACGCCGTGCGCGCGCGGGCCGACGCCTCCGACGGGCTCCATTTGATGATGGAGCGCACCCAACCAGCGAGAGTGCCATGGCCGTCGTCGCGGAACGCATCGGCCCGATCGGCGCGCGCCATGACCTTCACCGTGGCGGCCTCGACGGAGCGCGTGATGAGCTCCAGTTCGGTGAGCAGTGCGGCAAGCTCGGTGCCGCGGGTGAGGCGATTCAGATCAGCGGTGAGGTCGGCCAACGCGGATCGCACACGTGCGACCGGCGAGGTGCGTTCCGCGCCGATGTCGAACAGCCACGTGGTGGTGGCCCAGGATGTGCGGCCACCAGGCGTGGAGCCGGTGGCGGGAGAGGCGTGTTCGCGAGCGACCATTTCGGCCTCGTGGGCTGGGGAGATGTCGTCCGCTACGAACATATGTACGATCATGGTACACGGGTGTTGCAGGGTTGTCCCGGCGAATCGAGCACCGACCTCACACTGTTTTTGCACCGTGGAAACCGCGGTTTCACGCGACACGTCAATTTCGAACAATTGTCCCTTTGAGAGGACTATCGACGAATTGGGGGTTAGCGTCGATGGGGATGCACAAGGCATCAGTTTGTTGATTGGAAAAAGAAAAAATGGCCACTGGCATCGTGAAGTTTTTCAACGCCGAAAAGGGTTTCGGTTTCATCTCGCGCGAGGGTGCGGACGACGTGTTCGTTCACTTCTCGAACATCGAGGGAACCGGCTACAAGACCCTCAACGAAGGCGACAAGGTCGAGTTCGAGGTTGCCCCGGGCAAGAAGGGCGAAGAGGCCCAGAAGGTTCGCCGCATCTGATTCTCGAACACCGAAGTGCAACGAAGGCGTCGGGCAACCGGCGCCTTTTTTGTTGCCCGATTTCAGGTGCCGCAGAACGTTTGGTAGCCCTCCCAATCCGAGGGCATGGGGCGCGCGTAGTCCTGAAGACCGTCACGTTCGTGGAACGGATCGAGCAGCACGTCCATCAACGAGTCCAACGGTGCGAGATCGCCTTTGCTCGCCGCGGCCAACGCGGTCTCGACCACGTGGTTGCGGGGGATGTACGCGGGGTTGACCGTATCCATCGCGTCAGCGATGTCGTTCGCGTCCCGAGTATCCGTGTTCACTGCGTCCAGCCACGGGCGCACCCACGCGTCGAACGCCAGCGGCATGTCGAACAGCGCGTGCATTCTCTCGCGTCGGCCCCGCACTACGTCGGACAACGCGCGCATGCCGTTGGTGAAATCCACCCGATGGCTCTCGAACAACGTGAGCAGCGAATGGAACAGACCGGCCTGTGCGGGTGAGTCCGGTGTCAGCCCCAGCTTGGCGCGCATCGACGATTCCCACTGGCGTTCGAACAACGCCGGAAATTCGTTGATGGCCTCGGTGGCGATGCGGATGCTCTCGTCCTTGTCGGGGTGCAGGAGTGGCAACAACGTCTCGGCCAGACGCGCGAGATTCCACTGGGCGATGTGGGGCTGGTTGCCGTAGGCGTAGCGACCCTGATGGTCGATGGAACTGAAGACCGTGGTGGGTGAGTACGTGTCCATGAAGGCACACGGGCCGTAGTCGATGGTCTCCCCGGAGATGGTCATGTTGTCGGTGTTCATCACGCCGTGGATGAAACCGACGCTCATCCATTTGGCGATCAACGACGCTTGGACGTTCATGACCGCGTGGAAGAACGCGAGGTGTCGATCGTCGGTGCCGGCCAGATGCGGATAGTGGCGCTCGATTGCGTAATCGGCCAGCCGGCGAACGTGATCGTGACTCATGGTGGCGGCGTACTGGAACGAACCGACGCGCAGATGGCTGGCGGCGATGCGACACAGAACCGCGCCGGGCAACATCTCGTCGCGCGGGATGAGTTCGTTGGTGGCCACCACAGCCAGAGCCCGCGTGGTGGGAATTCCGAGGGCCCGCATGGCTTCGCCGATGACGTACTCGCGCAACATGGGGCCGACCGCGGCCTTGCCATCTCCACCGCGCGAGAAACGCGTGCGGCCCGAGCCCTTCAAGTGAACGTCGCGACGCGCGCCGTTGGTGTCGATCACCTCGCCCAGCAGAAGTGCGCGCCCGTCGCCCAATCGTGGCGAGAATCCACCGAACTGATGGCCCGCGTAACCCTGAGCAACGGTCTGCATGCCGGGCAGTTCCAGGTTGCCCACCAGAAAGCGAACGCCGTCGGCGGTACGCAACCAGTCCGGATCGAAGCCGAGTTCGGTCGCGAGATCGTCCTGCAGCACGAGCAACTCGGGTCGTTCCACCACCGTCGCCGCCCACGGTTCGAACATGTCGGCAAGATCACGCGCGAACGTGTTCTCGAATGCGGGAACACGTTCGATGGTGGTCATGGTTCGAGACTATTCAGCGATCGATCATCGGGAGATGTCGATGGCGGCCAATCGCCCCTCGAGGCCGACGGGTGGCAACACCGCACCGTGACCGGCCCACACCTGCACGTCGTCTCCGGTGCGACCCTCGGGACCCTCGGCGAGGAGTTGCAGCAACACCGCGGCCACCTCGGGTGCCTGCATGGTGCCCGGGGGCAGGGGGCGATCACCCAACACTTTCAGGAACATCGGTGTGACCGTGGCGCCCATGCCGAAGGAGTTCACGCGGATCCGACTCGGAGCGAGTGCGCGAGCCCACGCGTTGGTGATGCCCTTGATTCCCCATTTTGACGCGTCATAGATGTCGAAGTTCTTGCTGCCCACCGGGGGACGCCGCACTTCGTGCCATGGGCACTCGGGAAAGTCGGCGTGATCGAGATGTTCGGGCCAGCCACAGGTGTGGATGTGGTCGGTGGTGACGTTCACGATGTCGCCGCCTCCGCCGAGCATGTGGGGAATCGCGGCACGGCCGGTGAGGTACACGCCCCGCAGGTTCACGGCGATGACGTCGTCGAAGTCGGCGACCCCTTTGTCGAAGGAATCCTTGGTGGGTTGCGTGGGGCGCACGATGCCGGCGTTGCTGACGACGATGTCGATGCCGCCCATCGCGCTGGCGGCGCTGTCGACGAAGTCCTTCACTTGTTCGGCATCGCCGACATCGGCGACCGACGCATGTGCGAATCCGGGGCGCGTGGCGAGGCGTAGCACGGCCGCGTCGATGTCGCAGACCGACACGTGCGCTCCGGCGGCGACGAGGGCCTCGGCGACGGCCAGGCCGAAACCGTTCGCGCCGCCGGTGACGATGGCTCGACGACCCTTCATCCGGGGTACGCGTCCTCGGCGGGGTAGGGGAACCATTCGGGGTCGGCTTCGGCGGTGGGGGAGATCATCACCATCTTCGAGCGGCGGAACTGTTCCAGGCCCTCGGCACCCAGTTCGCGTCCCGAGCCGGTCAGCTTGCGACCGCCGAAGGGCACGGCGTCGTTGTCGTTCAGCGGCGTGTTCACCCACACGATGCCGCTCTCGATCTCGTGCACGGCGCGGAACGCCTCGTGCAGGTCGGAGGTGTAGATGTTGGCACCCAGCCCGACGTCGGAGTCGTTGGCGAACTCGATGGCCTGATCCAGGCTGTCGACGCGACACACCGGCGCCACGGGGCCGAAGGACTCGGTGTGCATGATGTCGAAGGCGTGCTGAACCTCGATGACGGTGGGCTCGTGGAACCATCCGCGCGCATGTTGAGCGGGGCGTCGGGCGCCGGTGACCACGCGTGCTCCTTGATCGATGGCACGGACGAGGACCTTCTCGAAGCGCTCGCGCTCGCGCGACGACGCCAGTGGGCCCATGTCGACGTTGTCGAGTCCGGATCCGACACGAAGTGATCGCGCCTGTTCGGCGAAGGCCCCGACGAAGTCGTCGTACACGTCGGTGTGCACGTAAAAGCGCTCGGCCGACGTGCACACCTGTCCGCAGTTCAGAAACGAGGCGAAGGCGGCGCCACGGGCCACCACGTCGACGGGCGCCGAGGGCATGACGATGAACGGGTCGTTGCCCGACGCCTCGATGAGCACCGGCTTGAAGCGGTCGGCGGCGGCGCGGGCCACGGCCCGGGCGGCGGGAACGCTGCCGGTGAACGCGATGCCGTGCGTGTTCTCGTGAGCCACCAACGCTTGACCGACCTGAGCGGTCCCCGTGACCACCTGGACCAGTCCGGGCGGCAGATGATCGAACGCTTCCATCACCATGAGCAACGTGAGGGGCGTGAGATCCGAGGGCTTCACGATGATCGCGTTGCCGGCGGCCAACGATGCGGCGGCCTGCCATCCGAACAAAAGCACCGGGAAGTTGAACGGCACGATGGAGACGATGACGCCCAGCGGTTCCTTCAGCGTCATGTGCATCTGGCCGGCGATGGCCGAGCCCGCCACACGACCCTGTTCGTGACGCGCCAGTTCGGCGTAGTACCGGAACGACGACGCCGACGCCCCGGCTTCCCAGTTCGATTCGCGGAAGGGCTTGCCCATCTCGCGCGTGAGACATTCGCCCACGATGGGTGCCAAGTCGCTCAGACGGTCGGCGACGCGATGCAGCGCTTCGGCACGTTCGAGCGCACTCAATCGCCACCATTCACGTTGCGCCGCCCGGGCCACGGCCACCGCGGTGTCTACTTCGCCGGAGGTGGCGAGGGCGTACTGCCCGACCTCCTGTTCGGTGGCGGGATCGATCACCGGCGCGCGGTCGCCCGTGCTGGAAACGTACGAGCCTCCGATGTACAAGCGCCCGGAGAGTTCGGACATGCGGTTCTGGACGAAGGTCGTCATGTCCACAAACTAGATGCCACCGGACACGTCCTTGGAACGACGGATCGGTCAGCCCCCGATGGCGGGAGATTGAGTGTCGAGGTCGATCTTCCGGCCGTCGGGTTCGTGGCGCACGGCGCCCGGCCCGACGTACTGGACGATGTAGGCCTTGCGCATTGAGCAACTGACGTTCGGGCCGGTGAGGTGCGGTGTGAGACTGCTGAAAACCACGGCGTCTCCGGCCGCGATGGGAGCGGCCACCGGTGCGACCGGAGGTTCCTCGAAGATCTGCCAACCGAGCGGTTCGACGTACTCGTGCTTCAACGTCCCGTGTCTTTGAAGTCCGGGCGCCACCCATACGCATCCCGAGTCAATGGTGACGTCACTGAGTGCGATCCACACCGTGAGGTAGTGCTGAGGTGTGACGAAGCCGTATCCATTGTCTTGATGCCAAGGAAATCGACGTGGCTTCTCCGGCGCCTTGTACACCGCTTGGTCGTGATAGAGCCGTGTGCTGGAACCGAGCAGGTCGTGTGCCACATCAGCGACCCGCGATGATGCGACGAGATCCCACAAGGTCGTCGATCTCTCGGCGATGTGCGGTGCGAAGGTGATGGCCCCCCGCTCGGCGATGAACAGTCGTTCGTCGGGCAGTTGCTCGAGCAACTCGTCGGCCTCCTTGCAGAAGCGGTCGGTCTCGGCGGTAACACTGGCGAGCAAATCATGGTCGACCAGTCCGCGGGCGATGAAGAAGCCATCGGAAACGAACTTCTCCCAATCCGATCGGGTCACCACGGCATCCCGTGGTGGTACCGATGCAACCTCGTGATCCCAGTCGAACGAATTCGACAACGGATGCGGGATGAGGTCTGACGCCATTCGCCGATGGTAGACGACGGATTGGCAGCGGAGGTTCGAGTGACGGAGAGCCCGTTGCCTCGGACGAATGGGTAACTTCGATGCGGGGGCGGACATGACGACATCGGTGATACTGACGGGAACGGGGGTGCCACATCCGGCGCCGGGTCGCGCGGGTGCGGGCGTATTGGTACGCCATGGTGAGGTGTCGTTGCAGTTCGACGCAGGACGGGGCGCCGTGATTCGGATGATGGAGGCCGGTGTTGCACCAGTGGACCTGACCGCACAGTTCGTGACGCACTACCACAGCGATCACGTGGTGGATCTTCCCGACGTGGTCATGACGCGTTGGATCACCCAACAACTGAAGAAGACCGGCCCGTTGCCGATCGTGACGCCCAACGGACCCGCGCAACGTTTCGTGGAACGGATGTTGGACGCCTTCGACGACGACATTCACGTGCGCATGGAGCACACCGACTCACCGGCTCCACGCCTGAAGGTCACGTCGTTCGATGCACCCACCGTGTCGACCGAGGTGTGGCGCTCCGTGGATGGTCTGGTGCGCGTCTCAGCCATCGGGGTTCGTCACGAGCCGGTCCGAGACGCCGTCGCGTATCGCGTGGACACTCCCGACGGTGCCGTGGTGATCTCCGGTGACACGCGAGCCTGTGTCGAGGTGTTCGAATTGGCGAACGGTGCCGATCTGGTGGTGCACGAGGCCTGCCGAACCGCGGCCATGGCCAAGGCCATCTCGGGGACCGTGTTCGAGACGATCTTTTCGTATCACTCCGACACCATCGAGGTGGGACGTCTGGCCCAGCAGCACGGCATTCCGCGGCTGGTGCTGACACATCTGATCCCGGCTCCCCAGACCGACAAAGACGAAAAGCGCTTCGCCGACGACGTGCGCGCCGGCGGGTTCACCGGAGAGTTGACGGTGGGGCGTGACCTGATGACTTTCGAGATCGGTCGGTGAGGGTTGGCACGAGCGGGGTGTCGTATCTGCGGAGTTCGCCGGATTCCTCGCGCATCCGCGTCATCCACACCTCCGTGAGGCTGGTGCACAATTCGGCACCGCAGTAGCTATGTAGTAGATATTTTTGACCCTCGGGCGTGTAGGGTTTTTCGATGTTTGCTGTTGGTGACTGTGTCTTGCCGGAGACTGGCGGGTCGATGTTTGTTGTGTTCGCCGGTTTGTTTGTGTTGGTTGCTGGTGTGATTGTGACCCGTTGGGTCCGTCGGTCTGCTGGCCGGTTGTCG
>JAJTEQ010000104.1 GCA_021298195.1 Ilumatobacteraceae bacterium | reverse complement strand
TCACGTGCATCGTCTCGTCTCGCGGGGATTCTCGGCGTCGATGATCCGAGAATCGCACGACTCGCGACGCGCGCGGAGTGATCAGCCGGCGCAGTCCACGCAGTAGTTGTCGGCCAGCGGTGTGCCGTCGAGGAACGCCAGCAACCAGTCGAGAAAGCGCACGCCGTTGAGTTCCTCGGTGTAGAAATCGGGACGACCCAGGATCGTGTGCGCATCGCCGGGTGACACCCACGCGGCGACGGCCGCTCCCGTCGCTTCGATGCTTGCCTCGCCGCTGCGTATGACATCCACCAGACCGTCAGCGGAGAGGCCGGCCATCACGGCGTATCCGGACAGAACGCGGTCGTAGGCGTAGTCGTATCTCAGGAAGGTGATCGACGGGTTGTGTTCGGCGACCTTGGCGAAGCTGTAGGCGGGTGTCATCATGGCCGCGGTGGTTCCGGCGAACTCGGGCCAGTCCGGCAACGATTCCACGGTGCCCCAGTTCGCGGTGACGGCGGAGATGGCATCGGGGACCGCACCACCACCGTCGGCGATGACCGCCACCTTGGCATTGGGCAGTTGGTCGGCGGCCACGCCGGCGTACAGGGGAGTGGTGAAGGCTCCGGCGCTCAAACCGGCGACGACGAGGTCGACCACGTTCGGGAATCTCTCGATCATGGTGGTCAACGCCGCCGATGCGTTGACGAACCCCTTGTGCTCGATCACGACTCCGTCGCCGTAATCCTTGGTGACGTTGCCCGAGTGAACGTCACCGGTGCAGTAGGGGACGTAGACGATGCTGTGGTCAGCGAAAGGATTCTCGGAGTTCGCGAAGTCGAAGATGCCGAAGGCGTCCCCCCCGGGCGCGCCGATGTCTTGGTTGTACGAGTCAGGGACTGCCGTCGGCGCACATGCAGTCGGCGGGGGCGTCGATGGTCTCCCACGCGATGACGGTGGGCTCGGTGGTGGGCGGCTCGGTGATCGGTGCGTCGGTGACGACCGGCGTAGCCGTGCCGGGAGCGGAAGAGTCGACGACGGAGTCGGCCGAATCCGATCCGCCTCCGCAACTCACCGCGACGGCGATGAACGCCGCACCCACGAACACTCGTGCGATACCCCTACCCGACATGTCGGACCTCCCCCGGTCTGGTTCTTCTGGTGGTATGAACGACCAAGAATTGGTCGTTCATACCACCAGTTCCACCAGGGGTCAGCGTACGTCAGGTCGCGGTGGGGGACGAGGACTGGTATTCCTTGAAAGCTGACAGCGCGCGCGGTCCGTACACGGTGGCCGGACCACCCGTCATCAACACCGCCACGCCGATGGCCTCGGCCACCTCGGCCTCGCTCGCACCGTGTTTGGCGGCTCCGCGGGCGTGCGACGCGATGCAGCCGTCGCAACGGTGACTGACCGCGATGGCCAGCGCCATCAATTCCTTGGTCTTGGTGTCCAAGGCACCCGGCGCCATCACGGCCGACGCCAGACCGGAAAAGGCTTTCATCACGTCGGGAATGTGCTGGCGCAACTCGCGCGCCAGGGGGACGAGAGCATTCATGACGTCGGTTCCGTGCGTGTGATCGGTCATGGTCCCAGTGTGCCGTTTCCCGAGCCGTCGAAGCAGGGACCAACGCCCGAAAAGGGCAGAATGTTCCCATGAGCTCGTCCGGTTTCCAGCCCACCCCCGATCGATTGCTCCCCGATCTCACGCTGAAGCAACAGATGGTCGTGCTGGCGCGCACACTGTGGCGCGAGGGCTACAACGACCATCTGGCCGGACACATCACCGTGAACCTTCACGACGGCACGTTGCTGTGCAACCCGTGGATGTTGCTCTGGAACGAGTTCCGACCCGAAGACATCATCCGTATCGACCTGGAGGGCAACGTGGTGGAAGGCGACTGGCCCGTTCCGCCGGGGATTCCTCTGCACCTCGAGTTGCACAAGGCCCGACCCGGCGTGGAGGTCGCGCTGCACAATCATCCGCTCTACGGAACCGTGTGGGCCGACCTGGGTGAGGTGCCGCCGGCCCTCGATCAGAGCAGCGTGTTGGGTGGCGGCGAGATCACCCTCGTGCGCGAGTACGGCGGATCGGTGGACGACCCGGGCACCGCCGCCGCGGCCATCACCGCCATGGGCGACGCCGACCTGGTGTTGCTGGCCGGTCATGGCGTCTTCGTTCTCGGTAACTCCATTCGTGCGGTGCATCAACGGGCGGTGGCTCTCGAGCAACGTTGTCAACGGGCGTGGCACGTGCGCGCCGCGGGTGGAAGCGGCGAGTCGCCCCTGCCGACGTGGTTCAGTGACCGCATGAAGGCTTCCGATGGCGACAAGTTCATCGGATTCTGGGAAGCGATGGTCCGCCAGGAATTGCGCGACGACCCGACGTTGTTGGACGGCTGAACGAGAACATGAGCGGACATCTGCACATCACGGTCTCGTCGGGTGGCTTCGAAGCCAACGACGCGGGTCCCATCGCCATGGTCACCGATGACGCCGACGCTCTGTACGACGCCATCGTGGCGTCGCTGGAGGGAATCGACTTCAGCAACATCACGCGTATCCGGGTCACCGCCGCCGACGACGGTGTGGTGGTCCTCGGCGTGGATGGACGGCCTCTTCGTCCGATCATCTGGGAACACGACGAGTCCAGCGTTCCCGATGCCGGATGGTGCCTGAAGAAGCACGACGAGTCGTGGTGGATGCGCGAGACCGGATCGCTGCCCACGTTTCGTTCGATGGTCACCAAACTGTCGTGGTTGCATCGAAGTGAACCCGACATCTGGGCTCGTGTCGCGCGCGTCTGCACTCCGGCGCAGTACGTGCGCTGGAGGTTGGGTCGCGATACGGCTGGCCCCATCGTCGCGTCGCCCGACGAGTTGGCGTCCACGGGCCTGTGGAACACGGAACGTGACGCGCTCAGTGACGCGGTGACTGGCTTGATCGACGCCGAGCGGGACTGGACCGGCGTTCTGTCCACGGTGCGTCCGGTCGACAGTTCCGTCGGCTCGCTCTACGGCGTTCTCGTGGTGTTGTAAACCCGACGTTCACCCTGTGTCCACGTGGTGGATGCATCGATGTCAGGGTGTCGTCAGATGCCATGTCTATGTTTCACGGCGTGGTTCGTGGTCGCGCCGCCGTGGGAATGCTCGCACTGACGACACTGGTGGCGTGTGGAGAGAACCATCCCTCGGCCGAGTCCTCCGACGACACGCACTCGGTCGTCGACGGGGAAGTCCGAACATCGACGACTCTTCCCACGAGGCGTGTCGGAACCGATTCCGAAGCCGACGTCGTCGTCGAAGCGGTCGAGAGTGATGTGACGACGGTCGGTGCCACCACTGCGAAAGGTGTCGTCGTGGCGTCGGAGATCTCGACCATCACGACGTCGACGAGTACCACTCCGATGGTCGTGTCGACGACGGCACCGGCTACCCCAGCAACCATCATGCCCGTGGTCATCCCATGCGATGCCGTGCCCGAAGCGTCGTGCGCGGGGGCCGATCTGCGCGGTCAGGAGTTGATGTTCGCCAACCTGCAGGGAGCGGATTTCCGGGATGCGATCTTGGTCGGTGTGGACTTGTCCGGCGCCGATCTGTCGGGTGCCATCTTCACGGGGGCGAACCTCACCAACGCGAATTTGTCGGAGACCGTGCTGTTCGGGACCGACTTCACCGGGGTACGCCTGACGCGCACGACCCTGGACTTCGTGTTGTGGGATGATTCCACCATCTGGCCCAGCGGATTCACACCGCCCGACTTCTGAGCGACGTCAGTCGAGGTTCGGAGTTCCGTAGGATGATTCCACCATCTGGCCCAGCGGATTCACACCGCCCGACTTCTGAGCGACGTCAGTCGAGGTTCGGAGTTCCGTAGGTCGACGGAATGTCGACGGTTCCTCGTCGCTTGTGAAAACGCCAGTGGCCGTCCTCACGTACGAGTTCGTCGTGGTGTCGCCCGATCATGGTCAGTCGGGGGTGACCGTCCTTGCCGCGATGAACGACGGTCCACATCACCTGTGACGTGGCACGGTCGCCGTCGAGCGTCACCTGCGGACTGCTGATGATGTGCAACGACTCGCCCACACGACCCTCCAACGTGCGCCTCATCAACTCCTCGATAGCGACCGGGCCGGCGGCGCGTCCCATCGGGCCGAGCAGAATCTCGCCGTCACGGGCGAACAACGACGCGTACCGGGCGAAGTCCCCGGCATCCAGTGCCGAGCCGTAGTCGATGAAGAGTTGATGGATCTCCTGCAGATCCTCGAGCCGACGCAGCCGCTGTTCGATCGGATCCGACATGCTCACAGCGTACGTCTCGGGGCTCAGCGAGACCGTTCCAGCTCGTAGAGAGCCACGCCGCCACCCTTGCGAACCCACAAACCCGCTCCGGCCTGGATGAAGTGCTCGTTCAATCGACGTCGGTACCAATCGCCCGAGCGGCGATGGACGTCCATGTCGGTGGCGTCAGGGTCGACCACCGATTCGAGGTCGGCCGTGGTGGGAATCTCGAGATACAGCACGTGTCGACAAGCGGCGGCGATGTTGTCAATGGCGGCGGTCACGGCCTTGTCATTCGGGTATTGCAACACGCCGTGACAGACGACGAGGTCGAATCGCGATCGCGGACGCCACGCACCGATGTCGCGTAGCTGGTGCCCGTACTCACGACAGGCGTGTTCGCTGACGTCGGTGGACACGACCTTCTCGCGATACCAATCGCGCCACAGACCCGGACCGGCGCCCACGTCGAGCACGCTCGCGGGTTCCACGTCCCACCACGCGCACATACCGTGAACAGCGGAGGCGAGATGAGCGATCTTCTCGCGATCGTGCACGCCACCGTCCCCGTAGTAGCGCGCGTAGTACTCGGCTCCGAAACGGGTCATGGACGTCATCGATGTGCCGGTGCGCCCTGAGTCAGGCGTCCATCAACCTCTGCAGGATGCGGCGGAACTCGACCGTGTGACGATCACTGCGCACGTGCACCTGCCCGCGCTCCAGCGGCATGGACTTGTCGCGAAGTCTCTCGATGACCCGCAGATCCTCGGTGAAGATCTTCATCTCGTAGTCGATGGCGGCCTGGTGATCGGCGGGGGTGCGCACGTCGTTGCGGATCATCACGATGTGCACACGGGTGCGGTCCATGGTCATGGGCTGGCACCACATGACGATGGCGTTGATCATGCCCGTCATCGGAATCTCGAGGCGCAGATTCGCGGTGAAGGGAACCCGAAAGTCGTAACGC
>JAJTEQ010000056.1 GCA_021298195.1 Ilumatobacteraceae bacterium | reverse complement strand
AACCAAATTCGGCTGCGTTGCCGCACAGCAGCTTGACGACTTGCGAAGTGATCGGATTTTTCGTACCTTTTTTGAACAAAGCGAGATCAACAGCCAGTCCCTAGCCATGATTCGACTTGCCTGGGACGTCGACTTGGGTGACACAAATAGTCGTGGCGACGGAGCTAATGAGATGGGTGCCAATTTGGCAGAGGTCGATCTTGGTCTTGGGGTGGGTGTGA
The DNA here is from genome assembly GCA_021298195.1 of Ilumatobacteraceae bacterium. Classification (GTDB taxonomy): domain Bacteria; phylum Actinomycetota; class Acidimicrobiia; order Acidimicrobiales; family Ilumatobacteraceae; genus Casp-actino8. The sequence continues at coordinate 13,119 of JAJTEQ010000056.1, read as the reverse complement.
CCGTCACAGCAATCACTGCTGGTTCCCTTCACACGTGTGCGGTGTTGTCTGCGGCGTTGTCGTCGCGTGCAGTGAAGTGTTGGGGCCGCAACAGTTTCAGCCAGCTCGGGTTTGGTGACACAAATGATCGTGGCGACGGAGCTAATGAGATGGGTGCCAATTTGCCCATTTCCTATCAGTTTCTGGAAACACGTGCCGCGCAAATAATCACGTTTAGTGCACCGATTGATCGAGCTTTTTCTGCAACGCCTTTCACGATAACGGCAACATCAGATTCGAATTTACTTGTGACATTGATGTCGTCCACACCGGATGTGTGCACGTTGTCTGGTTTCCAAGTGACAATGCTGACTGTCGGGCTGTGCACGCTAACGGCCAGCCGAGCGAGCGACTCGAACTATACAAGTGCAACCGATGTCGTACGATCGTTCACGATTACAAATGTGATTCCACCATCTGCTCCTGTCACTACAACAACTGCGCCGACTGCTGCTGTCCCGGTGACGACTGCTGCTGTCCCGGTGACGACTGCACCGGCGACGCTGCACTAGCCTTATCAACAGTGATGCAAGGTGTGGCGGCGAATTTCGCACCACATTTCGCACCATCCCCGCCTCCGTAGCTCAGTGGATAGAGCAACGGTTTCCTAAACCGTAGGCCGCAGGTTCGATCCCTGCCGGGGGCGCACCATGATCCATCCACGCACCATCGTGTTCGAACCCGAGGCGGTCTCGGCGTTGTTCGAGATTCTCGAGATCATGACCGACCAATTGATGGAAGGGAACATGCATTCGCGCTGGGACACCGAGGCGGTGTTCGAACTGCAGATGCGTCTCGCAGGGGTGGGCGACGGTGAGCCCGTGGAGATGGGCATCGATGACGCGGCCCTCCTGCTGGACGGAATGGCCTTCACCGAGGTGATGTCGGTGGACTTCACGTTTTTCCAGATGGTTCAGTGGACCAGTGACTTCATCACCGGTGAACTGCGTTCGCACTGGACCGAGGACGAGTGGCTGGCCTACGTCGGCCGCTGAGTTTTCACCTCCAGACCCCCTGCCGTCCGCACCTGAAGTTTTCCGATTCGGTTACCGTGTCGGCATGGCTCCGACCGTTCGCCCCGACCTGGCGGCCGCGCACGAACGAACGTGGACGTCGCTCACGTCGGCGGGCACGTGGTTCTCGGCGAAAGAACGTCGCGCTCTCACGCGGGTGGCGATCGCCGCCATGTGGTCGGGGAGTGCAGAGCCCGTCGACACGAGTGCCGAGGTCTCCGACGAGGCGGCCCGGGCCGCGGCGCGGTTGGCCAGCGGATCACCGCACGTCACGCGTGAGTGGTACGAGTCGGTGCGCGATGCGATCGGACCGCTCGCGTTCGTCGAACTGGTGGGTCTGGTGGCGGTGGCATCGGCGGCCGCATCGTTCGGTCGCACGTTGGGACTGCCCGAAATCGAACTGTCCGATGTCGAATCCTCGGGAGCCAACGACGATGGACCCTCGCGCATCGATCCACCGGAACTGGCCGAAGCCAAGTGGAACTGGGTCCCCGTGGCGGCGCCGGCCGACAAGACCGCTGCCGTGGTGCAGGCACTCACGGCCGTCCCCGCGACGTTCGACGAACTGTGGTCGCTCGCCGACGCCCAGTACATCCCGGACGCCGAGATGGTCGACCCCAAATGGACGCGCGGCACGCTCACCCGGGTGGACATGGAGCTGATCGCGACGCGGGTGTCGTTCAGCCGAGAATGTCATTATTGAACGTCGTCGCACGCCGGCATGCTCAGTTGGAGCGGCAAAGCACACGGGGTCACGGTGGATCTCCCCACCTTGACCGTTGGCGTCGATCACGCCGAAGTTCTTCTCGAGTTCGCTCGGGTAGCCACCTCACCGGCGGGTGACGACGACGAACTCGTCCGCGTTCGAACCGCGTTGGTCGAAGCATTGGGTGAGTCGGTCATGGTGGACGCCGCCGCGGTGGTGGCGAACTTCGAGATGATGACGCGACTGGCCGAAGGCACGGGATCCGTTCTTCACAACATGGCCAGCGTGCGCGCGGGCACAGCGGTGGGTGCCGACGCGTTCAAACACCACGGTTGACATCGATCCCTGTCGGGGAAAGCGACAGGGATCGACGTACCGATCACTTACGAGTTGGCCCCCGGCGAACCATTTGTGTCGCTACCGCCACCGATGGTCGTGGCAACACCGGCTGCACCGCCGGTTGCACCACTGAGTCCGCCGTTGCCGCCGTTGCCGCCGGTCGCCGAACCTGCTCCGTCTCCATTGACGACCGCATGTCCGCCGGCGCCGCCGTTGCCGCCGCCAGTTGTTCCGTTGCCTCCGTCTCCGCCGTCGCCACCCACGGCGGTCGAGGGGCCGGGGTGCGTCATCGACGCGGTACCCCCCGCACCTCCGTGGCCTCCGGTGCCCGACGTGGCGTTGCCGCCAGTCCCGCCGTTGCCGCCGACGGCCTGTGCGGCGGTCGATGTGCCGCCCACGGTGTTGGCAGCACCACCAGCACCGCCAATACCTGCCGTACCCGTGGTGGCCGAACCTCCGGCGCCGCCGGCACCACCGTTCGTCGTGCTGCCGTTACCGCTCGCGCTCGCGGCACCGCCGGCACCACCCGGACCTCCGATTCCGGCGGTCGCCGCGCCGCCGGCACCACCCGCACCACCGTTGGCCGTGGCGGTGAGTCCGGTGGTGCTCGCGGCACCACCAGCGCCGCCGATACCGCCGTTGCCGTTGCTGCCTGCCGTGCCACCGGCACCGCCGAGACCTCCGTTGGCGGTGGCGCTGACCCCGGACGACGTCACTGCGCCACCGGCACCACCGAAGCCTCCGTTGCCACTGGTCGATGCGCCGCCGGCGCCGCCGGCTCCACCGGTCGCGGTGGCACTGGCGATGGTCGACGTGACGGCGCCTCCGCGACCACCGTTACCGCCGTTACCTGTGACGGCAGATCCGCCGGCTCCGCCGTTGCCGGGTACGGCGTCTGTGGCATCTCCGCCGTTGCCACCGTTGCCACCGTTGCCGGGGAATCCCGCGGTTCCCGCGGTTCCCACGGTTCCACCGCCCGCGGGACCGGCGGGCCCAGCGGCGCCTCGCGCGCCACCGTTTCCGCCGGTTCCGCCGTTGCCGCCGTTTCCGCCAGCGCCACCGTTTCCACCGTCGCTCGCATTGCCGCCGGCTCCACCGTTGCCGCCCGTCGTGCTGGGACCGTTGCCCGCACCTCCGGCACCTCCGGCGCCGCCATCGGCGCCGTCTCCACCGGCTCCACCGGCTCCACCACCCGCGGCCAGACCACCGTTACCGGCGATTCCGGCGTTGCCACCGTTACCACCGTTGCCGGCCTGCGAACCGGCGAATGCTCCGACCGTTCCACCGGGTCCACCGATTCCTCCCGCACCGGCGTCGCCGCCTTGGGCACCAGACGGTTGATCGCCGGCCGCGAAACCGTTGCCGCCGGTTCCGCCGTTGCCGCCGTTTCCGCCAGCGCCACCGTTTCCACCGTCGCCGCCGCTCTGGGTCGAAACTCCTCCGAAGCCTCCGTTTCCGCCGGCGCCTCCGTTCGTGCCGGCCTGAGCCGCGACTCCGGTCGAGGCGCGCGCTCCGCTGTATCCGGCACCACCGTTTCCTCCGGTTCCACCGTGTCCACCAATGCCATTGGTCGCGGTTCCTCCGTTGCCACCGTTGCCTCCGGTACCACCGTTGACACCGATCGTTTGAGAGGACCAACCGTCCCCCGCGTGGCCTCCGGCGCCACCGTTGGCGGCTGGCGCCGACACACCAGTGGTGCCCGGGCTACCGGCACCGCTACCGGCGGCTCCACCGACTCCACGAGCCCCGGCGGTTCCTCCGTTGCCGCCGTTGCCACCGTTGGGGGTGGGGCCGGTCAAGGGGTTGCCGTTGCCACCGTTACCTCCGGCGCCACCGTTCGATGCCGGACCGGCGGCACCGCCGTTGCCGTTGGTGCCGCTCATGCCGGCGTTGCCGCCCGCTCCACCGTCGCCACCCTTGGCGCCGTTGCCGCCGATCCCGCCGGCTCCGCCGATCCCGCCGGCTCCGCCCACGCCCGCCAGCCCGGCCGACCCGCCCGTGCCGCCGTTCCCCGCGAGTGCCGTGGTCGAACCTCCACCGGGGCCACCGTCTCCTCCGGCGCCCGCATTGCCTCCGGTTCCTCCGGCGGCTCCGACACCGTTGAATCCCACGCCACCGTTGCCGCCGTCCCCTCCGGGTCCGCCCGCGCCACCACGACCGCCGTTGCCGCCGAACCCGGCTGCACCAAGGCCACCGTTTCCTCCGGCGCCTCCATTGGTTCCACTCGTTGCCACGGCCATCAGGGTTCCCGCCGTTCCCGTCGATCCCGAGAGTCCGGGGCCACCGCTTCCTCCGTCGCCACCGTCGCCGGAGACACCCGTGGAACCGAACGTTCCGCCCGTTCCGCCAGTGCCGGGTGCGCCGCCGAGGCCGGGCAGGCCCGCCACGCTGCCGTTTCCTCCGGTGCCACCGGTGGTGACCTGGCTCGTTCCCGTGGCGCCGACACCGCCGTTGCCGCCGTCGCCACTGTCGCCGCCCACACCGCCGTTGCCGTTCAGGCCGGGTGTTCCGATGCCCAGGGCGACGCCGGCGTCGCCACCGGTTCCGCCGTTGCCGCCATCGCCCCCGAGGCCACCGTTTCCACTGGCCGACGACGGGGTGGAGGCCGTGCCACCGGTTCCGCCCTTGCCACCGACACCGCCGGTGCCACCGGTACCGCCGCTGCCTCCGTTGCCGGCGATTGTTCCGCCGTTACCGCCATCGCCGCCGGTTCCGCCCGTGGCGCCAGCACCACCGGTTCCTCCGGACAGGCCTGCGGCGCCGATCGTGCCCATGACGCCGGCGGCACCGGTGACACCGGTTCCGCCGTTGCCACCATTGCCCATGAGTCCGGCGTCGCCACCGTCGCCACCGAGGTAGCCGTCGCCGCCGTCGCCGAGAAGGGTTCCGCCGTTGCCGCCATCACACGGTGCGGTGGTGCACGCACCGGTCATCGATGTGTACGTGAAGCCGACACCGAAGATCGGTCCGGCATCGGGGTTGTCCGCTGTTCCGTTCTGCACCAGTGTGAGTCCGGCGCAACGGGTGAGTTGTGTTTGTGCGCGCTGTTCGAAGATGTCGACCGCTTGCAACGCGGTGTTCGACTGCGACACGGTCTGATAGTCGGTCACCGTCGGCAACCATGCGGCGATGTCGGTCGCGCACTGAATCTGACGCTGGCTGAGTGGCAACGTGGTGGTGGGGGCCGTGCTTTCAGGCGTGGTCGAGGTTGGGGTCGCCGTCGAGGGGTTGGTCACGCATTCCTCGGTCGATGAGTTCACACTCGCCAAGCTGACCAATGCGACGGGCAACACGGCCAAGACCGTCAGTCGATGGGTCGACGCGCGCACCCAACGAATCGCAACGATTCCGGCGACCAGCGCGAAGAGCGCCACCACCACGAGCTCGGTCGTTCCACCGGTGGTGGGCAACTGGCAAACGTCGACTGCGAACATGGGGCACTCCCTGTAAAAAGTTGTTCAAGGGAAATTAGTCCAGACTCGGGTTGCGCGAGGAATGTGGTGGGAAGTCGCCGGGTTCATTGAGAGCGGTCGTCGCGAGTGACCTGATCAGCCGCGGTGGGCGAGCACGAACGAGACGATCTCGGCCCCGTGGGTGTCCTGCAGGAAATGTCCGGCGGGCACCTCGTTCCACGTGGCGTGCGGAATCATGGTGTGCCACGTACGGCCCCACTCGGTGGTGAACACGTTGTCGTTGGTGCCCCAGACGAAGTGCACCGGCAACGTGGTGCTGTTGACGATGCCGAAGTGTCGTGCTTGCTCGGCCGCGTTGCCCGCTGTCGGGTCGTGAAAGGGGATGCTCATGGGGAATCGACGCGGACCGGTGACTCCGGCGTCACCCAAACCCGCGAACGGAGCGTCGTAAGAGTTCCTCACGGCGAGCGCTTCGTCGGAATACGTGCCTGGTTCACCCGCAAGTTCCTTGAACAGGCTGTCCTGCGGGCTGACGCGCTGCGTCGACACGGCCATGAGCGTCCCCCAGTTGAACTTGCCGGGCACGTTGTCGCGGAAGAGTCCACCGGGACTGTTCTGGACGATCCACTGCTGGATGCCCGGCGAGTATTCGTAGCCATCGTGGTGCAGCCAGGTGTTCATGATGACGAGGCGGGAGAATCGTTCGGGCGTGTTCGCGTATTGGGCCAGTCCGGTGGGTCCGCCCCAGTCCTGAACGAACAGCGTGATGTCGGTGAGGTCGAGCACCGACACCAGTCGCCCGAGGTTGGCCGTGTGACGGGCGATGTCGTACCACTGGGGATCGGTCACCTTGTCGCTACGACCGAAGCCGATGTGGTCGGCGGCCACGCAGCGGTAGCCGGCCCTCAGCAACGGGGGGATCATGTGACGGTAGAGAAAGCTCCACGTGGGCATGCCGTGAACCAACAACGCCACCGGTGCGTCGCGAGGTCCTTCGTCGACGTAATGCATGCGAAGGCCGTCGAGATCCAGATAGTGGGGTTCGAACGGAAAGTCGACAAGCTCGTCGAAGTTGGCCTCCGCGGTGCGCAGGAAGGCGATGCCGGAGTCGGTGCGGTTCATCTTCCCGTTGTAGTGGATGGACTCTGCACTCACAAACGACCTCGGGTTTCGTGTCGTCTACTCTGAACGACGGACGCGAGGTACCGGGGGAGGGGAGACATGGGGGCGCAACCGAGGCACGTCAACCATGATCTCGGTCCCATGAAGTGCCCGGTGCATCTGGACGATGTCGATCTCTTCGCCGACGGTGCCCAGGAGCATTGGTACGAGATGTACGAGATCCTCCATCGTGAAGCACCGGTGTTGCGCATACCCGGTGGCGGTCTGCGACCCGGAACCGACGCCTTCGTGCTCACGAAGCACTCCGACATCGCGATGGTCGTGAAGGACCCCGAACGGTTCACATCTCTCACCCAGAAGCGCGTCAACGATTGGGCGAACGACGGACTCTCGGCCGACGAGGCCTACACCGCCTCGCGCAACCTCATGACCGCCTCGATGGTGTCCTTGCGCCCCACCCAGGAGCTGTACATCAAGCACCGCAAGGAACTCACCGACCCGTGGGTGGGCACCGGCGCTCCGAGGCACCGCGAGATGATCGCTCGACTCGCCAACGACCTCGTCGACGAGTGGGTCGACGACGGCGATGTCGAGTTCATCGGGCGCTTCGCCCGCCCGTTGCCGCAACGCGTGTTCGCCACCATCCTCGGCTTTCCGTTGGATGACATCGCGCTGCTCGCCGAATGGGGCGACGCCATCGTCACTCCCTTCGTTCACGGAACCGGTCTGAAGCACGAACTGAACGCCGAACAGGCCAAGCAGATGTTCGCTCGACTCGAGGGATTCCAGGACTACATCCAGGAACACGTGCGAGCCAAGCGTCAGAATCCGCAGGACGACATGGTGAGCTTCCTGTGTGGCGTGCATTACGAGGCGCTCGACCGCAAGCTGACCGATCTCGAGATCGCCGGCATCGTGCACGCCATGATCATCGGGGCCCTCGAGACCACGCAGTACGCGTTGGAGGAACAAGCCCAGTTGTTGTGCGAGATCCCCGGTTTGTTCGAGGTGTTGCGCGCGGATCGTTCGAGGATCAAGGCCTTCACCGAGGAGAGCATGCGACTGCGATCGCCGACGCACGGTCTCTCGACGCGCATGACCTCGCGGGACGAGGTGTTCCACGGAGTGCCCGTGCCCGCCGGTTCGTTGTTGCACCTGCGATTCGGGGCCGCCAACGTGGATGCCGACGAGTTCGACCGTCCCGACGAACTCGATCTCGACCGTGCCGGGCTCACACGACATCTGGCGTTCTCCGCCGGACCGCGCGTGTGTCCGGGGGCGAACCTGTCGCGCATCGAACAACAAGTGGCGTGGAGCGTGTTGCTGGATCGCCTCGACTCCCTCGAATACGGCGAGGGCAACGACTGGCGTCACCAGCCCGGCATCATGTTGGGGACGTTGAGGCTGAACCTGCGTTTCACGAAGGCTTGATACCGCGGACTCTCAGCGAGAGCGAGCGCGCTCGGCCAGAGTGCGAAGTTGCTTGCGAACCATCACGCCGTCGCCCGGGCCCAACAGGCCTCGGCTCACCAAGCGGCCGCCGGGGGTCGTGGCCCGCATGCGGGTGACGAGCCGCGTGTGGGAACCGTCGTGCATCTCGCGCAATTCGTAGGCGAGGGTGAAGTTCAGGCGCCGGGTCGCGTCTCCCACCTGCAACACGAAGGCCCGGGGTGGCTCGACGATGGCGGCGGTGAAGTCGATCGGACCACCCGGCACCGCCGATCCGGTGTCGACGTTCTGCCACTCGTCGTGGATGCGGTCGGCACTGCGTCGTCCGAGGTTGTCGATCCAGTCGTGGCTGTACCAACCCGCGCGACCGAATCCCATCTGGCGAATCCACGGGAACACGTCATCGGGTGAGGCCCCGATGGTGATGCAGCGCGTGGCCACGACGTCGGGATGCGTGACGAGATGGTCGCCCACGACGGGGCCACGTTCCTCCTCGGCCGTGGGGTCGCAGTCGTGCCGCATCAGCCGTCGCTCGATTCGCGCCACACGCGGGCCATCACCCACAGGGCGCTCGCACCGCAAACCGACCATGCCAATGTGCGCACGAGGTTCGCGGTCATCAGTCGATCGTGCACCGCGGCGTCGAACCCGTCGGCCAGATCCCCGTGGGCGGGTGCCGACCAGAATCCACTGATCACCAACACCAATGCCATCGCGATCGCGCCGACGAGCGCCGGAACGCGAAGACCCCGACGTTCGACCGCCAACGCCAGGACACCGAGCAACGTCAGTCCCTCCAACAGCCACGGGAACGCCAGGAGGAGGCCGATGCGATCGACGTGCGCCGCTTGATACTCGACGTAGTTCGACGCGCCGACGTCGGCGAAGAGCGGATAGTGCACCACGTGGATGGTCCAGATGAGCCCGACCATGAACAGAGTCGCCGCCACGTGCGCGATCACGAGGGGACGAATCCACGACTCGGGGACGCGCCTCACGAGAACGCCGCCAATCCAGCGCGTAGCGCGGAAGTCAGGTCGTCGTCGGTGATGCGACCGTTCGCGTCCATCTTCTCGTGGATGGCGGCCGCATTGACCACGCTGATCACCTCGTTGCCGAGGAAGGGAAGGATCTCGGCGATGGTCGACGTGACCTTGCGTCCGGCGCCCGGGCCCGGTGTCACGCTGATCACCATGACCTTCTTGCCCCGCAGTGCGCCGGCACCCATGGGACGCGTGATCCAGTCGATGGTGTTCTTGGTGAGCGCGGAATACGAGTAGTTGTACTCGGGGGCGGCAAAGATGATCCCGTCGGCCTCGGCCACCGCGGCGCGCATGGCCACCACCGCGGCCGGTTGCCGGTCACCCTCCAGGTCCTGGTTGTAGAAGGGGACGTCGTTCAGATCGAACTCGGCGATGCGCACGGCATCGGGGGTCAATGCGGGCAGCGCACGAATGATGCGGCCGTGAAAGGAGTCCGAGCGGGTCGAACCGTTGAATGCGAGGAGGGTCTTCATCGAGATCCAACGCTAGATGCGATTCCGCAGGGCGACCCCGTCGGAGAAGCGCGTGGGTTCGTGCACGCGTCGACTCAGGTGATCTCGTTCAAGCGATAGCGAACGAGTCGGTTCAGCAGGGTCGCGTCGACCTTCCAGTCGAGGGGCACCTTGAAGGTCTTCTTGTTGGTCTCGTAGTCGGCGAGATCGGCGGCGAAAGCCGTCATCGGGTCGTCGCCCCACGGGCCGATCGTGAGGTGCTTCTTGGACGCCGACACCCCGATGACGTAGTCCTTGCCCGCCCGCAACATCGGTTGGTTCCATGCCACCACCGACTCCAGTCCGGGGTGCTTCTTCGTGATCGCCGCGAAGATCCGTCGGATGAGGTCGGCGTGTTCGGCGGGTAACGATTCCAGCAATTCGTCGACCGAATCATGGCGTCGCGTCGTGGTGCTGCCCCGGTGATGCATGACCACGGCGTTGGCGTGGGCGCGACTGAAGCCCTGTCGCTGGAGCAACTCCAGCTGGTCGACGTACTTGGCATCGCCGAGTTTCGCCAACTGACCGAACCAGTGGCTCATCGGCTTGCCGTGCTTCTTTTCGATGGCGGGGAAATGGGTGGATCGTTCGCCGCCGGAAGTCATGGCTCGATGATAGGAAGACGGTTCTGTTCAACCGGGTTTTCTGGAGTCCGACGGCTCGGTTGTCAGTTTCGAGACCTCACCGAGAAGCTTCGCCGATTGACCCTGCGGCGTGACGTCGGCTCGACCACCGTGTCGTTCGGCGAAGACCCGGCGGATGCCGTCACGCCACGGCACCGTGCACGGCCCGGTGATCGAACGTCGTTTCGACACGTCGGCTATGGAGCCACGCGTGGTGCCCTCGACCGGAATCGACCGCACGTCGGCGTCACGACCGGTGATCTCGCCCATGAACGCGCACCATTCCTGCACCGACGGTGTCTCGTCGCCGGCCCAGTTGACGATGGTGGCCGGAACGCTGGCCGCGTCGAGCAGGGCCTCTACTTGGCCGTTGATGTCGTCCTGGTGAATCAGGCTGTACCGGCAGGGGTCCCAGCGGGTGACGACGGGTTGGCCGGCCAGAACCCAGTCCAAGTGATAGGTGGGCAAACCCCCGTTTGGTCCGTACGACGCGTTCATACGGGCGATGGTCACCGGTAGGTCGAAGGCGCGCGCACAGAAGCGGGCGACGGCTTCCTCGGTGATCTTCGAGATGGAATACGTGGGAGACATGACGTAGTTGACGTCACCCAGCGCATCGGTCTCACGGAACGCGTGCAACGGATCGACGACCGGCTTGTAGACGGATTGAGTCGACATGACGAGCGCGGCCTTGGCGCGTCGGCAATGGCGCAACAACAGTCCGGTTCCCTCGGCGTTCACCGAGATGGCGTGGTCGTAATCGAGGCCCTCGGTCTTGAACGCGGCCAGATGGATCACGTACTCGAAGTCGTCGGGTATGTCGGAGAAGTCGGGTCGGGAAAGGTCGAGCGATCGAGTGACGACTCCCAATTCCTCGACTCGTGCCCGGGATTCGTGATCGGAGAAACGGGCCACACCCCACACCTCGTTGTGGGGGGCCAGGAATTCGACCAACGGGAACGCGATCTGACCCGCGGGCCCGGTGACGAGGATCCTCTTGTCGGTCAACATGTCCGCGTCATCTTCTCACAGTCGGGCGCAGGCGCCCGGCGGACTGTCGTATCGTGCGTCGGTCCACCACGTCCCGAGGATCCAATCGTTCGAGACGATCGCAGAGACACCCGAATAGTTCGCGGCGAGGAAACTCACCAGCCATTGCGCACTCCGAATGGCGCCGGTGGGGCACACGTGGATTCCGTCGCGCTTGCGCTCGGGGTTGCCGTCGTCGTCGATGTCGACGTCGAAGAACTCGCCGAGGGCCGACGTTTGGTCGGCGTAGCGGAGAAGTTCGGGAGTCGCGGCGGCCATGCTCATGGCGATTCTTTCGAGTGCTTTCTGGCCCGACTCGGTTCGCTCGGGGGAGAAGGTGGGGAAGGAGAGCAACAGAACCCGTTGATCGCGTTCGACGGCGAGCAAACGCAATTCCTCGAGGGCCGCACGTTGAGATTCCTCCGATTGCTTGGCGTCCCACACCGAGAGCTGAAGGATCAAGAGGTCGGGACGCACTTCGTCCAACGTGAGTCCCAGCATCTCGATGGGCGTCGGACCGGGGCCCTCCGGGATCAGCCCGACACCTCCGAAGGCCCCGGAACGAGCTTCCAAACCGGACGCGCGCATGGCGGCTTCCACGCCCGGCCACATGTCGTACGCCACCGAGTCGCCGAGGTAGTAGATGCTGCGAACGGGGGGCCCGAGGTCGGGGGCCAGTGTCGTGGTGGTCGTCGTCGATTCGTTCGCGGAGTCCGGCGCGCTCGTCGTGGGGGCGCTGGTGGTGGTGGCGATGGCGCCGGTGATCGCGTCTTCATCCACCGCGTTGGTGGTGGTCGGCACGGTCACCACCAACCACACGATGACGGCTCCCACCATCGAGGCCGCGAACGCGCGTCGGCCCGCGCCGCCATGGGCCCAGCGGGCCCGATGGCGAATCGTCTGCTCGACCAAGTGATACGACGCCATCGAGAACAGCAGCGTCAACGACGAACGAACGAGCGTGAGTCGCCAACCGTCGGTGTCCATACGTTCCGGTGAGCAAAAAACGAAGATGGGCCAGTGCCACAGGTACAGGGCGTACGAGAGTCGGCCGACGTACTCGAGCGGTCTCACCGACAGGAGCGTGGTGAGGAGACCATTGCTCGCGGGCACGCTCACGGCCACGAGAGCAGCGATGATCGAATGACCGACCAAGCCGCCTCGGAACAACCAATCGTCCGAACCATCGATGACGAACCACGATGCCAGCAGCGCGAGCAACAACAGAAGGGTCATCGATTCGGCGGATCGTGGTGCGCGCGTCACGAGTCGGGAGACCCGGTGTCGAATGGCGGGAAGTGCCACGACGGCCCCGGCCAGCAACGAGAAGACCCGGGTGTCGGTGCCCATGTACACGCGCGTGGGGTCGCCACCGTCGAAGAGGGCGATCATCGCGGTGGCCGACGCGACGAACAATGCGATCGTGACCGTGGCCACGGCCGCGCCGCGCTTCCATCGCCAAGCCGCCCACACGACGACGGGCCAGACCAAATAGAACTGCTCCTCGATCGCCAGACTCCACAGGTGTTCGAATGCCGACGGCGCGGTGAAGGCGTCCCAGTAACCGTTGCCCGCCGCGATCTGATGCCAGTTGGCGGCGTAGAACTGGGCCCATGGAGCGTCTCGGCGGGCCACGATCCATTCGCCGGGCTCGGCGATCAACCTCAGCGCCACCACGACCACGACCAACAGAACCATGACCGCCGGCAGCAATCGGCGGAGGCGGCGCCCCCAGAAGCCGATCAGATCCAGCCGATCGGTTCGATCGAGTTCGGCGATGATCAACGTGGTGATGAGAAATCCGGACAGGGCGAAGAACAGATCGACGCCGAGAAACCCTCCGCTCAGTCGT
>JAJTEQ010000103.1 GCA_021298195.1 Ilumatobacteraceae bacterium | reverse complement strand
ATCGCCGCCCCGGGTCAGGCCGAGGTCATCGACGGCCGTGAGGGCCGTGAGTCGATCGCTTCCGGCTCGCTTTTCGGCGGCACGGAGTACTTCAGCGGTTTCTGGATCGTGGAGACCGACGACCTCGAGACCGCCCGCCGTCTGGCCGTCGCCGGGTCCCAGGCCTGCAACCGGAAAGTGGAGTTACGCCCGTTCCTCGGCGAGCACGAGTCGCGGACCTGAAGTTCGTCACGATCTCACTGTGAGGTGAATCGGTAGATTCGGTGCACGTGGAGGTTTCACTCCATCGAGGTGGGGAGAAGTCGTTCGAAATGGTATCGATACCGAAAAAACTGGTGCTGGCCGTTGTCGCTCTGATCGTGGTTCTGTCCATCGGGAACATCGTCCAACTCATCTCCCCAGTTGGCGAAGGCTCCGACGAAACCACCAACGCCCCGCGGACGAGCACGACCGAAATCACCACGAATTCGACAGACGCCCCAACCTCGGTCCCGAACAGCAGCACCTCGAGTTCCACGACGACAACGACGACAACGACGACAACGACGACAACGACGACGACAAGGACCGGCGTCAGGGGCAGGCCGCTGTACTTCGAGCCCCTCAGCCTCGCCGCGCTCAACACCAGATTGTCGTCCGGATACGCCTTCGAGAGCAGTGTCTCGATCAACGATGGTGAATCCTCCGGTTCCGGATGGGTGAATACGGGAGCCAAACGTGTGATGCTGACCGTCGACACGGGGGATGACGCGACCGAATTGCGCCAGTCGGACAGCATCATCTACGTGAACGTCGGTCAACTCGGTGGTCCGGGACCCACGTGGGTCTCCCTCGATGCTGCCCGTCAATCGTCCGAATTCGCCACGAAGTCTGTTCGGAGTTTCCTGCGAAGCCACTCACCGGAGTTCCTCCTGATGTCTCTCTCGTCAGCATCGAACGTCGAAAAAGTGGCCGCCGACTCCAATGGCACGCACTTCCGCGCCAGGGTAGGTGGGGCGATCACCACCTTCGCACCCCTCGTCGACGTGATCGATCCGTCGTCGGGTGCGGGTGAGACCTCGGTGGACGTGTGGATCGACACGGAGTTCCACATCAGCCGAATCGTCCTGTCATCCGACGACGTGTCGATCACTCATACTCTGTCGTCCTTCGGTTCACCTCCTACGATCTCGGTTCCGGCCATCTCCGACACCGCCGCGCTCGATTCGGCCTCGGGCCGATTCCTCTTCGGTCCGTCGACACAACCTCCGAGCTCCGGCACGTCGACACACGCGGTGACGGTGAATCCCTCGATCGAGATCCACGACGGCATCATTCGCGGCACTCTCGGAGCGACCAGCACCACCAACGAGACGTTGCGTTATGAATTCGTCGACAGCGGCGCCGGCGGCAAGTTGGACCTCGGTGTCGTTCCGACCAATGGTTCGTCGATCGACCCCCAAAGCTTCACCGCTCTGCCTTATGCGTCATGGCTCGACCAGGGATCGGGTAAAGGCGGTGAAACATTCACCGTCAAGGTTCGTGAGACCACCGCTTTCGGCCAGTACCTCATCGACTTGCCGCTGATCGGCGGAATTGCCGAACCAGTCATCGACTTCATCCAAGACTCGCCATCCGCTCAGCAACTCGCATCGACAATTGGTGTGGCCGTGGATGCTCCCATACGGGTCTCGACCAACGTACTGGCGCCAGCCGACGCACCGGTCGCCTTCACGTACGGGATCACCTCGTTCGACGGCACCCGGATCAGCGTGAACTTCTTCCCCGCCAGCGGCCTGATCGCCGGAACGACAGCGTCCACGGTTCTCGAGGCCGCCGATCTTGGTCGACCCGGGGCGACCAACCCGTACGCGGTTCACGATGAACGAGCCTTCGTGCCCGGGCCGGCCACACTGCGCAACTCGACCACTCTCAACGTTCCCGACTTCAACGTCGTGACTTGGGACCAACGTGGCTCGTACGCGTCGGGCGGGACGATGCAACTCGCTCACGCCTACTACGAAGCGCGCGACGTTTCCGAGATCATCTCGTGGATCGCTTCCTACACACCGGCGTCCTTGAATGGTGCCAACGACCCCGCCATCGGGATGGTGGGGGGAGGCGCCGGCGGCGCGACGCAATTGGTGACCGCGGGCAATGATCCGCGCATCGATGCGATCGTTCCAGCAGCGACGTGGAACTCACTGACAGCTGCTCTCGCGCCTTTCGAGATCGTGGACACCACCGCAACTCGTACCTTCCTTGCCGCGCTCGACCAACCGCACGTTCGTCTCAGCCAGCAGTTGCGACAGGCGTTGGCCGGAGGAATCGCCGACGGTCGATTCTCCGATGAGGGTGTCGCTCGACTGTCCAGCAGCGGAATCGGAGCCGAACTCTTCCAGCTTCAAGCACCGATCCTCATGATCCAGAGCGCCGATGATCGGCTCTTCCCCTTGGCGGAAACGGTCGACACGGCTCAGTCCGTGCTGAGCAACCCCTTCGGAACGCCCGTGAAGATCATTTTCACCGACGGCGACGAGTCGGACTCGGCCGCGATGGCCAGCATCCGAAACGACTCCGTGAAGTGGTTGCAGAAGTACGTGTCCGGCGTGCCCATCCCCGATTCGTACCAACCGAATTTCCGATACTGGGACCAGAACGGTCAATCGTACGACTCGAACCTCCATCCATTCGACAGCGGATTCAACGAGCCGACGCCCGTGGAGGCGACGTCCACCGGAGGAACTCTCCAATTCGGTTCGTCTCCCCATGGAACGGTCACCCTCACCGCACGAATCGATGGTTCGAAGTCCGTCGTTGGTCGGCCGACGATCTCGTTCACGTACACCGGTTCGGGAACCGCGCGAGCGGTTTTCGCTCGAGTGATCGACTCCGCCACCGGAAAGGTCCTCAACCCGGCCGCCACACCGATTCCCGACACCGATTCCCGTGACTCTCGACGGTTCCACCCGAACGGTGAGCGTTCCTCTGCGAGACATCGTGTTCTCCGCCGGAGCCGGGTCGAATCTCGTGGTCGAGATCTCACCCACGAACTCATCATTCGCACGATCGGCCACCGGTCAGATCGATGTCACGAGCGTCGTGGCTGCTTTCCCGATCAAGTCACCTTGATGGGTTGATTGGTGGCGGGGAGGGGATTTGAACCCCTGACCTTCGGGTTATGAGTGCACCGACGCCCGTGGGTGGTGGTCGGCGCTAATCGGTGTTCGTCCTGATCACGAGGCGTTTCGAGCGCAGCGACCACCTCTGTCGTATGCGTTGGTGGGATCCCGTTGGTGCTCGTCGTGTTGTACGACTGTTGTACGAGACAGGTCATGACGCGGTTTGCGATTGGCGCCTCGTTGGCCCGCGTTGGTGAGAGGGTGAGAGAGCGACGCGAGCTGGCATCGCCCGGACAGCAACAACAGCGAGGACGCCCCACGAGGGCACGACACCCTCCTCTCCAGGCGACCCATCAGCCCCAGTCAACCGCGTGCGCTGACCGTCAGGTCGCCGCTGGGGCGACGGTACGTTCCATCGCACGGGCGCTGGGCATTGAGCGATCGCGGCCTCCTTGTTCGCCGGCTCAGCTGTTGGATTGAGAGCGGGGTTGACGGCCCGGGGGCCGGTTCGGCGGTTGAGGAGACAACAGGACGCGGTCGATGTGAGCGTGGGCGATGGCTGCGGTTGGCGGTCGGCCCGAGAGCGCGTTGTAAACCATGGGGCCGACGATTTGGGCGACGGCTTCTTCGATGTCAACGGTTCTGTCGAGCTGCCCTGCGGATTTCGCTGCTTGGAGGTTTGTCGTGAGTGGCGCGAGGATCGCAGCGCGCAGCCTGGACCTGAGCTCGATGAATCGGACGTCGCTGTCTGCGAGATGGATGAGGGCATCGCGCACCGCGATGGTGCGCGGGTTGTTGATCATGCTGGCGACCGCGTCGGCGGCCTCGTGGAGTTGATCGCTGGTTGGAGGGTCGAGGGTGGCCTCACCTGGAGGCCAGATCCCCGCTGCGACTGCGTCGTACACGACGTCTTCGAGCGAGGTCCAGTGGCGATAGAAGGTCGCTTTGGAGACCCCGGAGCGTTCGACGATCGCTGTCATGGTGATGCGTCGAATGCCGAGTTCGACGAGGAGATCCATGGTGGCTTCGAGCACCCGGGCCCGTGTGCTCACGACGCGAGGGTCGGCGGAGCGTGCGAGCGGTCTCATCTGGCGTCGAGTTCCGATGCGAGGAGATAGAGCCCGCGGTGTATAAGCAACGGCACTACACTC
>JAJTEQ010000010.1 GCA_021298195.1 Ilumatobacteraceae bacterium | reverse complement strand
GGAACGCCCTTCGACAAGCCCTGGTCGACGTGACCGTGCTCGTCCCACGGCAAGGTCATTCCGTACTGCCAGGTGGCGCGTCGACCCATGGCGGCCTGGGCCACGACATTCTCGGAGACCGCGGCGTGCAGGAAACCATCGGGTGCGATCACGATGCATTGACCATCGTCGATGCGTCGTTGGTCGACGATTCCGAGGATGCCCCCGTAGTGATCGATGTGCGAATGGGTGTAGGCGACGGCCACCACGTCGCGAACTCCGAGATGCGCGTCGACGAGGGCCTTGGCGGCGCGCGCCGTCTCGGTGGTGGTGAGGGGGTCGATGACCAGCCAGCCCGACTTCGTGGCGACGAAACTGACGACGGCGGTGTCGTATCCGCGAACTTGGTACACGCCTTCGCGAACCTCGTACAGGCCGTGTTCGGCGTTCAGCTTCGCCTGTCGCCACAACGACGGGTTCACGCTGGCGGGCGCGTCGCCGTGGATGAATGCGAAGTTCGCGGTGTCCCAACTGACTCCCACCAAGCCTCCGGGACGTTCGTTCAGGATGGGTCCGTCGTGCTGGGCGATGAGGCCCTTGCGCGCTCTCTCGAAATCGGAGTCGTCGGCCCACGGAAGGCGATCGGACAGACGATTGTTGGCGGCCACCGTGTGGGTGGTGGCGGAAGCGCGTTCGGTCATGCGGTCATGCTAGATCGCGTCCCTCCGAAACGGGGCTGTGCCAAGATGGCCCCATGAATCGTTCGGTCGGTGTTTTCGTTCTCGCGTCGGCGGTGCTCGTCGGTTGCTCGTCGACGGAGTCGTCGGAGTCCCCGACGTTGCCGCCGTCGACGGAGCAAGTGGCGGCCACACCCACGGATCCGGTGAACACCATGCCGCCCACGAGCACGGCGTCGAAGGACGAACCCGAGTCGGGAACGCCCCCCACGCTGTCGACCAACATCGAGATCGATGTCGAGGCCGACGCTCCCGTGGTGGCGTCGGCAGTGGTCGGATCACCCACTCGAATCCGCATCGTGAGCGAGGAGGAACGCGAGTTCCATCTTCACGGTTACGACATCGAGTTGACCGGAGACGACGTCGTCTTCGAGTTCGTGGCCGACAAGTTGGGCGTGTTCGAGTTGGAGGACCACGAATCCGGCCGGGTCATCTTGACCTTCGAGGTGTTGGCGGACTGATCCCCGCTCATCGAGGCGACGTGTCGACTCAGAGGGGTCGGCAGGGCTGACCGCGCAACGATCCGCACGGAGCCACGCCGCGAGGAACGTCGAGATCCCCGATGGTGCTGAACACGATCGACGACGGGTGATCGGCATCGTGGTGAATCGTCACCTGCTCACCCTTGCTGATGGTTCGGAACTCCCACTCGCCGCGATTGCCGCCGGGGGCGTCGATCGTCACGCGGATACGCGATCCGGCACGGAACGGATGGGCGACCGGGAAGATCTCCACGCGCACCGGGGTGATCTCGCCGGGCACCAGCGGAGCCGCGTCGGCTTCGAGGTGCGTGTGAGAGGGACGGTTTTCGGTGCTGTTCGCGTCGTCCAGCGCGCGATGACTCGCTCGCAGCCAACCACTCTGCACGTAGGTCTCGGTTCCGTCGGGGCGGATCTCCGAGACGGTCACCTCGAGGTCGGTGTCCTCGGCATCAGTGGAGATCCAAAGGTCGGCGGACCCGGGTCCGATCACGACCAGGTCATCGGTGAGCGGTTCGCTGGTGAACTCGGCGGCGGTACCCGCGGGGTTGCGCACCCAGTTCCACATGACGTCGGACCGCCAGATGGAACTGCCGGACCCCTCGAAGAACGTCCGCGGAGTCGCGGTGGGGTCGGCGGTGTAGGTGGTGGATCCGGTCGCGGGTGATGTCGAGAGCATCCCGTTCGCACCGAGGTTCATGCGGACCAACTCGGTTTCGGGAATGGGCCAGGCGCTGAACTCGGCCTGCCAACGCGCCAAGGGCGAGCCCGCGGGCTGCCCGTCGGCCGCGCCCTCTTCGAACAGAACACGGACCTTGGGCTCCGACTCGAACGCCGTGAGTGCTTCCTCGTACGTCATCCCGGTGAAGCGGTTCTGCTGCGGAAGTCCGACGGTCGATCCGGTGATGCTGCTCGAGAGGATCGGGGCGATGACTCCGGCGGCGGTCAGGTCCGGAGTGGCGCGAGCCACGTAGAGGCTGAGGAATTCGGCGTAGCGAGGGAAGACGGCCGTGCCGAGGGATTCGGTGTGCAATCCGTTGAGCAAGGTGACGTACACCTGCGGTGAGGAGTCGAATTTGTCGAGGAAGGCCGGGAAATGTCCACCGGTCTGCTCGTCCTGCCAGGCTCCGGCGAGGAAAACGGGCACGTTGATCTTGCCGACGAGCAACGACGGATTGATCTCGTCACCGACGTCGGACGAGTAGAAGGGATTCGCGTCGATCTCGGCGACGAGATCGGGATTCTGCAGGCGGAGGTTCTGATTGTCCCTGCAGGTTTCGTCACCCTCGTCCGAACGCTCCTTGGCCCACGTTTGACCGAACGGCTCGGCCTCGTCCATGCGCGCCTTGGTCCACTCGACCGCGAACCCGGTGTTCAGGATGCCGCCGGGGTACAAGGTGCTGCGATAGCTGTCGTCGATGACCGACAGGGGAGTGATGGCGGCCAAGCTCGGCGGTTGTGTGGATGCGACGAAGAGCTGGCTGATGCCCGGATAACTGATCCCGACCATTCCGACCTTGTTGTTGGCCACCCACGACTGTGCGGCCACGGTTTCTATGACGTCGTAGCCGTCGACCAGTTGGGCTTCCTCGAAGAACCGATACGAACCCCCCGAGCAACCGGTGCCACGCATGTTCACGCCGACGTAGGCGTAACCCAAGGTGTTGAAGAGTTGGGCGAACGTGGCGTCGCCGGGGTTGCTGGGTGCGTACCCGGAGTACTCGACGACGGTGGGGTAGGGGCCGGCATCGGGCTCGCCCGGCAACCACACCGTGGCCGAGAGCGTGGTTCCGTCGCGAACGGTGATGTAGCCGAAGCCCGGCTCGAGCTGCTGGTCTGCGTAGAAGGTTTGATCGGGGACGTTGGATGCGTCGTAGACCGAGACGAAATCGCTGCCCGCGGAACCGTCGGCGAGGACGACGCGGTAATCACCGGGTTCGACCCGACGTTGCAGGAACGATCCCAGTTCGTCGACCACTCCCTCGGCGACGACGGTGCCGTCGTCTGTTTCGACCAACAATTCCGTGCCGGGTTCGGCACCGGTGACGGTGATCTGGTGCGTGCCCGGAACCACCGAGAAGTCGACGGGGGCCAGCGATACGGAGGTGGTGGGTGCGGAGGTGTCCGTCGGTTCGGTGGACGTCGTCTCGTCGCCGCCGGAACACGCGGTGGTCCCGATCAGAACCACGGCAAGGACGATGGCGAAGCGGTTGGTGGTCGATTTCATGTGTCCTCCCCGGATACTCGTCCGACTGTAGGGGGTGACGGTGAGGCACAATGGGGTCGTGACCCAGTCAGCATTCACCGCGCCGGCGATCGAGCCGATGCTCGACGACCTTCGGGTCCTCGTCGAGGTGGAGTCGCCGTCGCGGGATCTCGACGCGTTGCGAACGAGCGCGGAGACCCTGGCGTCGATGATGACGAGGTTGCTGGGGTCCGCGCCGACGATCGTCGAGAGCCCCGCGGGACCGCACGTCCATTGGAAGGGCGGTCCGAACGCGAAGGTGTTGATCGTTGGACACCACGACACGGTGTTTCCCAAGGGTGCGTTGGCCGCGAGGCCGTTCACGGTGGCCGACGGTCGGGCGACGGGTCCGGGAGTGTTCGACATGAAGGCGGGCATCGTGCAGGCGTTGCACGCGGTGGCATCGCTCGACGACCGTTCGGTGGTCGAGATCCTGATCACGTCCGACGAAGAAGTTGGTTCGGTGCATTCGCGCGAACTGATCGTGGAGCGCGCGAAACACTGTGGAGCGGTGTTGGTGTTGGAACCGAGTGCCGACGGTGGTGCGCTGAAGACGGGTCGTAAGGGGACGGGAACGTTCGAGGTGCGGGTTCACGGCCGTGCGTCGCATGCCGGACTCGAACCGGAGAAGGGCGTGAACTCGTTGGTCGAGGCGGCGGCGCAGGTGTTGCGAATCGCGACGTTCGGTGATGCGAGCCGCGGAACAACCGTGACCCCGACGGTCGCGTCGGCGGGAACGGCCGACAACGTGGTGCCGGCGTTGACCACGGTCTACGTGGACGTGCGCGTGGAGCATGCGGACGAACGAGAGCGAGTCGACCGAGCGATGGCCGAGTTGGCGTCGGTTCACCCGGAGGCGCGAATCGAGATCCTGGGCGGGTTCAACCGGCCGCCGATGCCGATCTCGGCGTCGGAGACGTTGTTCCCGGTCGCCCTCGAGGCGGCCGCCAGCGTCGGGATCGACGGATTGCGGGGCGTGGCGGTCGGCGGAGGGTCGGACGGGAACTTCACGGCGGCGGCGGGAGTGCCGACGCTGGATGGACTGGGGGCCGTGGGTGGCGGGGCCCATGCGGACCATGAGTGGGTGGACGTGGCGACGATGCCCGCCCGCACCCTCCTCCTCGCATCCATAATGCGACAATTTGTCGCGTTATGTACATGAGCCGTGTACACAAAGCGACAAATTGTCGCATTTAGGTAATTAGGGGCCGAGGAGGTTGAGGTTCTCGCCGGCCGTGCCCGCTCCCAGCGTTCCCGCCGCCCGGTACACCTCCAGCTTGCTCCGACTGTCCTCGATGTCCAGGTTCCGCATCGTCAACTGGCCGATCCGGTCGAGCGGACCGAACGCCTGGTCTTCCACCCGCTCCATGCTGAGTCGTTCGGGCGCGTACGTCAGGTGCGGGCCCGTGGTGTCCAGGATCGTGTAGTCGTCACCCCGGCGCAGTCGCAGCGTCACCTCGCCGGTCACGGCTGATCCGACCCACCGCATGATCGGTTCGCGCAACATCAGGCTCTGCGGGTCGAACCATCGCCCCTCGTACAGCTTGCGACCCAGGCGTCGGCCCATCGTCCGGTAGTTCTCGATCGTGTCCTCGTTGTGGATCGCCGACACCAGGCGCTCGTAGGCGATGTGCAGCAACGCCAGTCCGGGCGCCTCGTAGATGCCGCGGCTCTTGGCCTCGATGATGCGATTCTCGATCTGATCGCTCATCCCCAGTCCGTGCCGACCACCGATGCGGTTCGCTTCGTGGACCAACTCCACTTGGTCGGGGAACTCGCGACCGTTGATCGCCACCGGCCAACCCTCGACGAATCGAACCGACACCGTCTCGGCGGCGATCTCCACGTTCTCTCGGTAGTGGGCGACGCCCATGATCGGCTCGACGATGTCCATCGACGTCGACAACTCCTCGAGCAACTTCGCTTCGTGGGTCGCGCCCCAGATGTTGGCGTCCGTGCTGTAGGCCTTCTCCGTGCTCGCCCGATACGGCAGCTTGCGTTGCTGCAAGAACTCGCTCATCTCCGTCCGTCCACCGAGCTCGCTCACGAACGTCTCGTCGAGCCACGGCTTGTACACCCGCAATCGCGGGTTCACCATCAATCCGTATCGATAGAAGCGCTCGATGTCGTTGCCCTTGTAGGTGGAGCCGTCACCCCAGATGTCGACACCGTCGTCCTGCATCGCTCGCACCAACAAGGTGCCCGTCACGGCGCGACCGAGCGGAGTGGTGTTGAAGTAGGTCTTGCCCGCCGTCGTGATGTGGAAGGCACCGCACTGCAGAGCCATCAAACCTTCGCGCACCAACTCGGCGCGACAGTCGACCAGTCGGGCCACTTCGGCGCCGTACTGCTTGGCGCGATCCGGGACGCCGGCCAGATCGGGTTCGTCCGGCTGCCCGAGATCGGCCGTGTAGCAGTAGGGGATGGCACCTTTTTCGCGCATCCAGGCGACCGCGGCCGATGTGTCGAGTCCCCCGGAGAAGGCGATTCCGACACGTTCGCCGGTGGGCAGAGAGGTGAGGACCTTGGCGGACATGGTTAAAGACGTTACCGGTCGTGCACAACCGCCCTCACGACTATTTGCTCGCGCGAACCTAGTGTTTCCGAAATGGAGCAGAGGCGAAGCGGTTCGCTCAACATGGACGGGGGGATCCACGAGATACCGATCGCCGGTGTCGAGGGTCGACTCTGGGTGTGCGGGAAGCATCTGATCGCCCCGAAACCCGACGCCGTTCTGTCGGCCACGTTGGCTTCGCACGTGGTGTGCCTCGTGAAGGAACACGAACTGGCCGATCGTTTCGACGAGTACATCGTGTGGTTACGAGAGTCCGGTCGGGCGACATGGGCGCCGACGAGTGATTTCGGATTCGATCCCCTCGACACGGTGCTTCCGTTGCTCGAAGGAATCTTCGCTCGCATGACCTCGGGCGAGTCGGTGATCGTTCACTGTGCGGCGGGCATGGGGCGCGCGGGAACGTTCGCGTCGGCGTTGTGCGTGATGGCGGGAATGGGCGTCGACGACGCGGTGGCCCACGTCCGCCGTCACCGTCCCGGCGCCGGGCCAGAAGCGGGGGAGCAACGAGAGATCCTCGAGGAACTGGCCGCGCGCCTCGATCGCTGAGATGTCGCGTCGTCGTCGACGCTCAAACGTGAACGCGCGCGCCCGATCGTGAACGCGAACTCAGTGTGGCGACGCCGGCGAATGCGGCCGCCGCGGCCAACGCGCCGAGCACCACTGCCGAACCCGGCGAGTCGTGTCGATCGATCAGCGCCAACACGGCCAGTTCGACCGCCACCAACCACGCGGACCAGTGGGCCCTCGGACTCCGCAACAACGACATCACCGTCGACACGGCGCTCGGCACGAGAAGCACCAGACCGAGTGAGTACAGAATCGGAGTGGACCAGCGTTCCTCGTCGGCCCACCACAACGGACGGCCGATCAGATCCGAGGAAATCGCGACCGCGGCGACGCTCAGCGACATCAAGGTCCAGAAGACGGCCAGAACTCGGGCCCAGACCGGGTGGACGCGAACCTCGGAGTCGGGCGGTTCGTTCATCGTCCCGAAACTACTGCCGCCGAGCCGTCGACGAAGCCCGCCGATAACTTGACCCGGTGACCCAGACGGCGCACTTCCGGAAGCTCTCACTCTTCTTCCCCATGTGGAACGAGCAGGAGTACATCGGGCGCACCCTCGCCGCGGCCCACGAAGCCTGCGCGATGCTCATCGACATCGGGGAGATCGCCGACTACGAGATCATCATCGTGGACGACGCGTCCACCGACGACACACCGCGGTTGGCCGATGAAGCGGCCGCGGCCGATCCGCGGGTGAAGGTCGTGCACCACCCCAAGAATCGCAAGCTCGGTGGTTCCATCAAGACCGGCTTCGCCACGGCGACCGGTGACCTCGTGCTGTACACCGACGCCGACCTGCCTTTCGACATGGGCGAACTGAAGCGGGCCTGCCGCATCATGCGTCTGTACGAAGCCGACATCGTGAGTGCCTACCGTCTCGATCGCACGGGCGAGGGTTACGTGCGCACGGTCTACTCGTTCTTTTACAACGCGCTGGTACGTGTTTTTTTCGGGGTCAAGATGCGCGACGTCAACTTCGCCTTCAAGTTGTGTCGGGGACGCATCTTCGAGCACATCGAACTCGAGAGCGAAGGCTCCTTCATCGATGCCGAGTTGGTCATTCGGGCCAACAAACTCGGCTACCACATCGTCCAGTTCGGGGTGGATTACTTCCCCCGCACCCGTGGCGTCTCCACCCTCTCGTCGCCGAGCGTGATCGTCAAGATCCTTCGTGAAATGCGCCACTTGCGCCGCGAACTCCGCGCGATCGAGCCGGTCGTCCGACGCTGACCTGAACGTGTCCGATCGTCACCGGTAGCCTTGCGCCGTGGCGATGGACCCCGACTACCCCCGCTCGCGACGCCCACTCGTCGACCCGAACTCCCCGGTCCATCGTTGGGTTCCGGCGATCGCGGCCGCCGCCGTGTTGATCGCCGTGGTCGTCGTCGGGGTGGTGACGTCCGGAGGTGGTGGCACGTCGACACCGCCCACCACGACCGTCAATCAGGTCGTCACCGGCAGCACGAACGTTCCCGTGACCAAACTGACTCTCACCCAGACCTACGGCCGCGGAGCGGCCGGTCCCGAGATCAAACTCATTCAGGACCGCCTGATTGAGTTGAAGTTCGACCCGGGTGTCCCCGACGGTGCGTTCGGCGAGCGCACCCAGCAGGCGGTCTGGGCGTTCGAGGCCTTGGTGATGGGCGTACCGAGTGACCAACTCACGGGCAAGGTCGACGCCGAGATGTGGAGTCGGATGCAGGACCCCATCACCATCGCCCCCCGTCGCCCGAACTCGACTCCGAATCACACCGAGATCTACCTGCCCCAACAGGTCCTGATCGTCTTCCAGGCCGACATCCCGGTCCTCATCACGCACATTTCGTCGGGCGACAACAAGGAATGGTGCGAAGTGGTGAAGATCTCACCCGGTGAACGGGGCAACGAGGACGGCATCGAGCCGATCGAAAAGGGCGTGTGTGGCTTGTCATGGACTCCGGGCGGAGTCTTCAAGTACTACCGCATGGTCCTGGGTCGCCGTGAGAGTCAATTGGGCGGCATGTACAACCCGGTGTACTTCAATTACGGCATCGCGGTGCACGGGGCCCACGAGGTGCCCGACTTTCCGGCGTCGCACGGATGCATTCGCATCCCGATGCACATCTCGGACTACTACCAGTCCTTGGTGGCCAAGGGTGATCAAGTGTTCGTGTTCGATGGCGTGAAGGAACCCGAGGAGTACGGGGCGCAGGTGCCCCGCTTCAACTGGCCCGACCCGAACTACACCACCACCACGACGACGTCGACAACCACCACGATGCCACCCGCGCCAACCACGACGGCGCCGGCTCCCACCACCACGCTTCCCGCGCCGCCGCCGGCGACCACCACGACTCTCGTGGCGCCCGCGGGCTGACGGTCAGGCCGCGAAGCAACCGTCGGTTCCGAACAACACGCCTTGGCGAAACGCGTCGACCTTGTCGAACGGCGTGCCCATCCCGGGGCCGTTGTCGGCATCGCCGAGCGACAATGCCGTTCGGATCGCCTCGTCGAGGTCACCCGGTGAGAGCACGATGCGAGGTGTCGTCTCCGAATCGGGAACCACGGGATCGCTGTTGAACGGCAAGATGTCGCCGGACCACATGCCGACCAGACAATCGCTCAGTATGGCCCGTTCTGCTCCTTCGAGGTTCGAGTCGATCGCCGTCTGCACCGCCTCGGCGTAGCCGAGGCCGATCAGATACGCGACCGCGAAGTCACCGGGTATCTGTTCGTAATACTGCCGCGCGATGGGCGATGAGATCACCACGGTGTTGTCGCCGGGACACCACGCGACACCGGTGGTCACGACGTCGGTGTCACCCGTGGCGCACTCGACGTCGCTTGCCTCCACGAGCAGGAGATCGGGTGCGGACCACGCCGCACCGATGTCGACCAGTGCTTCCCAGTACACCCGCAAGTCGTCGCGCATCGAGGCGAACATCTCGTCTCCGAAGGGGAAGTCACCCGGGTTGGGCCGGGACAATTCCTCGACGGTGAAACCGAACTGCAGCGGGACGGGTTCGTTCGACTCGTAATCGGCGCACGGCACGACTCCGCCGGTGAAGCCGTCCTGGAAAGCGCTGACTCGATCGAACGCCGAACCGTGGGCCGCCGGATCGTACGAAGTGCTCCCCGGGGCATCGCCGATCTGGATCAGGCCCAACAGCGCGCCCGTGACGTCGGATTGGCTGAATCGATATCCGTTCAGCCCGTCTCGTTCGACGTGACCGGCCCAAGCCCCGGCGAAACAATCCGCTTGCAGTTCGAGCGTGGTGTTCACGTACGAATACAGCGTGTCGCGTCGCGCGGTCGACTGGATCGCATGACCCCATTCGTGGGCCATGATCACGGCGACGGTCGCCGGTCCGAACTCCGCGGCGAACCCGGGGAAGAGGGACTCGTCGTCGTAGACGATGAAGTCGCCCTCGTCGCAATAGAAGGCGTTGTCGCGGACGTCCTCGTAGTCGCCGACGAACTGACAGCCGTTCGGAAGTTCTGATTCTCGATCCGAGTACGCCGGGTGAACGCCTCCCTCCAGCCGGACGTATCGACCTCCGTAAGCAACCTCGTAGTTCTCTTCCCAGAACTTCTCGATGTCCTCGATGGCGTCGATCAGAAAACGGTCGTAGGGACGGCCGGGCTTGTCGGGGTCCAGGGGAAAACCATCCGCGAAGTCACCGGTGGGAATCCGACTCGTCGAACCATCGATGACTTTCCCGTCGTCGCCGACGGAAGTGTCGCTTTCGTCGAGGTTCCGGCTGCCGACTTCGGTGAGTGGGGGACCGGAATCGGCACATGACGACAACGTGGAAGTGACCACCAACGCCGCGCCGAGCAGTGCACGGAGGGATCGTCGAGCCGAAGGAAACCGCGGATTCAACGGGTTCAGCCTTTGGACAACTCGTCGACCACCGTTTGCAGCTCGGTGATCTCGGCGGATTGGCCGCGAATCATCGACTGGGCGAACGACCGGACGGCGGAGTTGTCGGCTCGGTCGACGGCGTACTCCGCCATGTGCACGCCTCCGCGATGGTGCTCGATCATCAGTTCGGCGAAGATGCGCGACGCTTCGTCTCCGGTGGCGGCGGCGAACTCGTCGAGTTGTTCCTGGCTGGCCAAACCGTCCATCTCGTCGATCGGCATCTCGTGCCCCATCCAGCCCATGGCCACTCCGGTGTCGTTGACCTCCGACAGTCCGAAGTTGCGCAACATCTGAACCATGCGACCGGCTTCCATTTGTTGCGACAGCAGAATCTCCTCGGCGAGCATCGACAGGCGAGGATGCGGTTCGTCGACCTCGGTGAGATAGAAGTACGCCATCTGCACCGCTTGATCGTGGTGGTATCGCATGTCCTGGAGGAAGCCTTCGTCGACCTCGTTGACGTCGGGTGTGGCCAGTGAGTCGCCCGCGAAATATCCGATGCCCACCCCGAGCACGAGGCCGGCGACGGCGATGGCCACGAAATTGAGGGGGTTCTGCCACCATGGCCGCACCTCGACCGACTCGTCGGAATCCTGAACGAGGTTCGCCGTTGTCACGGGCGCAGTCTCTCACGATCACGAGCACGACCGCACCTCACACCCGTTCCGATGTCGGGTTGCGACTGGCTCGGTCCCCGCGGGCGACCACTAGAATCCCATGCGTGGACATCCCGGGTTCGGCGCCTGTTCCCCTTCTCGAGGTCAGCGATGTCACCGTCAAATTCGGCGGGATCGTGGCCCTCGACGGGTTGTCCTTCTCCATCGATCGTGGAGCGGTCTGCGGTTTGATCGGCCCCAACGGTGCGGGCAAGACGACCATGTTCAACGTCGTCAGCCGCATTTACGATCCCACCGCGGGAAAGGTGACGTTCGAGGGGCACGATCTCCTGGCGGTGCCGGCCCACGGGATCGCGCATCTCGGTATCGCACGAACGTTCCAGAACCTCGCCCTCTTCCCGACCATGACCCTTCTCGAGAACGTGATGGTCGGAGCACACTCGCAGGGTTCCGTCGGAATCTGGCGTGCTATCGCCCGAGTCGGCGCGTCCCGTGAGAATCGACGTGTCCGGGATTGGTCGGGCGACCTACTCGCCAAACTCGGTCTCGGTCACCTGGCTCATGTTCCCGCCGCCGGGCTGCCGTTCGGAACGTTGAAGCGCCTCGAGATCGCCCGCGCCCTGGCGGCTCGTCCGCGGTTCTTGCTGATGGACGAACCGGCGGCCGGTCTCACGCATTCCGAGGTCGACGAATTGGGCGACGTGGTGTTGCAGATCCGCGGCGACTTCGATCTCACCGTTCTGTTGGTGGAGCATCACATGTCGATGGTGATGCGCGTCTCGGACAAGGTCGTGGCGATGGAGTTCGGTCGCAAGATCTCCGAGGGCTCCCCGGAACAGGTTCGCAACGATCCCACGGTGATCGCCGCTTATCTCGGAGCAGAGGCATGAGCCTGCTCGAGGTTCGTGCGCTCTCGGCCGGATACGGTCCGGTCGAAGTGCTGCACGGCATCGATCTGGACGTCGATCACGGCGAGATGGTCGTCATCCTCGGGGCCAATGGTGCGGGAAAGACCACCACCATGAGAGCCGTGTCGGGGATGATCGGGCGTTCCGGTTCGGTCACCTTCGACGGCGTCGACATCACGCGCACGAACGCCGAGAAGTTGGTGGGTATGGGCATCGCTCATGTCCCTCAGGGGCGAGGCACGTTTCCCGACCTGACCGTCATGGACAATCTTCGCGTCGGGGCTTACGCGCGGTCCGGTGGCATCGCGGCCGACATCGACCGTTGGTTCGCCGTGTTCCCGCGTTTGGCCGAACGACGCGATCAGCGAGCGGGCAGTCTCTCGGGCGGCGAACAACAGATGCTGGCCATCGCTCGCGCTCTCATGAGCCATCCCAAGTTGCTCCTGTGCGACGAGCCGAGTCTCGGACTGGCGCCGCTCATCACCCAGGAGGTTTTCGAGGTCCTGAAGAAGCTCAACGCCGACGAGGGGTTGTCGGTCCTGCTCGTCGAGCAAAACGCGAACCTGGCATTGAAGGTGGCGCAACGCGTGTACTTGCTGGAAACGGGAACCGTCGTGGCTTCGGGGTCCGCCGCTCAGATCGCGTCCGATGACGCCATTCGCAAGGCGTATCTGGGGGCCTGACATGGAACGCTTCTTCCAGTACCTCTTCGACGGTTTGTCACTGGGCTCCATCTACGCCCTGCTGGCTCTCGGGCTGGTCGTGGTGTTCCGGGGCACCGGACACCTGAATTTCGCTCAAGGCGAAATGGCGATGATCTGCACGTTCGTGGTGTGGCAGTTCAACGATTGGGGTGTCCCGCTCGTGTTGTCCATCATCCTCGGAATGATCGTCGGCTTCGCGCTCGGTGCCGGAGTGGAAGCCACCATCATCCGTGGTGTCGCCAAGAAATCCCAAGCGGGTGTGTTCGTCGTGTCGATCGCGTTGTTCCTCGGCCTGAACTCGTTGGCCGCCATGATCTGGGGGAGTCTGCCGCCCGAGCAGTTGCCCGGTCTGTTCCCCGACGAGCCCGATGACTTCCAACGAATCTTCGGCGCGGTTTGGCGTTACGAGTACATCGGGGTGCTCGCCGTGGCTCTCGTGTTGATGGGTCTGCTCTTTTTGTTGTTCGCCAAGACCAAGTTCGGGTTGGCGATGCGCGCGGTGGCGAGCAATCCGGAGTCCGCCCGCTTGGCGGGAATCCCGACCGGAATCGTGTTGGCCAGTTCGTGGGGCATCGCCGGGGCCATGGGCGCACTTTCGGGAACCTTGTGGGGCGGCATCGTGGGAGAGTTGAACGCCGGACTGATGTTCACGGTCTTCATCTACGCCTCGGCGGCGGCCACGTTGGGCGGATTCGACTCTCCGGGCGGAGCGGTCATCGCTGGATTGACCATCGGTGTCGGAGAGCAATTCCTCGCCGGCTACTTCCCCGGCTGGATCGGCCAGGAGATGAAACTGTCCGCCGCCTTGTTGACGATCTTCGTGGTGTTGCTCGTCAAACCCTCCGGACTCTTCGGTTCGACGAAAGTGGAGCGGGTGTAGGCCATGTTGAGGATCGACGAGGGTTCGACACGTCATTGGCTGCTGCGGTTGCTCGGGTTCGCGGTGATCACGTTCATCGTCGTCTGGGTGCCGACGCAGATGAGTTCGTCGCGCATCGGACAGTTCACCGACGCGTTCATCCTGATGATCGCGGCGATGTCGTTGAATCTCGTGCTCGGCTTCACCGGACAGATCTCCATCGGTCACTCGGCGTTCTTCGGAATCGGCGGTTACACGGCGGCGATCCTCATCAAGGACCATGGCTGGAGCCCCGGGTACACGTTCTACGCCGCCGCCGTCGTGGCTTTCGTGGTGGGGTGCGTCGTCGCCTTGCCGGCTCTGAGAATTCGTGGCATATATCTGGCTCTGGTCACCCTGGCGGTCGCGGTTCTGTTCCCCACCTTGGTGCGCTGGAAGAAGTTGGCGTGGCTGACCGACGGATCCAAGGGCATGGACTCGGTGCGCTACGAGGACGTGCCGGTGTGGCCGATCCTCGGTGAACTGAAGGGCCGCGAGGGACGCGCGGTCTTCATGTTCTGGTTGGGGTTGATCGTCGTCGTCGCGACCTATCTCGTGTGTCGGGGAATCGTGAAGAGCCGATTCGGACGTGCTCTCGTGGCCATTCGCGACAATGAAACCGCGGCCGCGGTGATGGGTGTGAACCTCACCACCACCAAGGTGTTGGTCTTCGGCGTGTCGGCCGCCTTGTGCGCGCTGGGCGGTGTTCTGTCCACGTTGAAGTCGGGAGTCATCACCCCCGACGGCCAGTACGTCACGTTGCTCGGCTCGATCGTCTTCTTGCTCGTGATGATCGTCGGTGGCGCGGGCACCTTGTGGGGTCCGATCATCGGCGGGTTGGTGTACGTGTGGCTCGACAACACCACCCGCGACATCGGCACGAGCGATTCGGGCATCCTCGGAGCCTTGTTCGGTTGGGCCGACCAGTCGCCGGCGACTCTCATCCTCGGACTCGTTCTCGTGGTGATCATGTTCGCCGCCCCGTACGGATTGGTTGGCCTGGCCAAGCGCCTCGGGCGCAAGGTCGTGGTCATCGTCCCGCGTCCGGTCGGCTCGTCGACGCCGCGCTGATCCGGCCCCGACATCCCGTGACTCGTGACGTTCTCGTAGAATGTCGTGCGGGCAGAAACCTCTGTCCACGAAGTTGCACCCCCCGGTGCACGAGTTGGGAGGAAACCCTGTGAAGCGCACGACTACTCGCGTCTTCGCCTTGGCCATGGCGGGCGCGTTGACCATCGCGGCCTGTGGCGGAGACGACGACTCGACCACATCCGAGGCCCCGAGCACCGAGGCCCCCACGTCGGAGGCTCCGACGTCCGAGGCCCCGAGCACCGAGGCTCCCGCCGACACGTGGGCGGTCGACACCGCCGACTGTGTCGACCCCGACGGGGCCGAAGCCCCCATCGAGGGCACCATCAAGATCGGAAGCGCCATGCCCTTGTCGGGTGGCGTGGCCGCCACCGCCTTCGCGCCGGTGAAGGACGGCTTCGAGGCCTACATCGCCTGGGCGAACGAACAGAAGATGCTCGGTGACGTCACCATCGAGGTGCAGATCGAGGACGATCAGTACAACAAGGACCTCACCCCCGCCGCCGTCGAGAAGTTGCTCGACTCCGGTGCGAACGTTTTCTCCGGAATCATCGGTACGCCCAACAACGCCGCGGTCCGTGACCTGCTGAACGAGGAGTGCTACCCGCAGCTGCTGGCCCTCACCGGTTCGCCGTCGTGGGGCAACGCCGAGGAGTACCCCTGGACCACCGGTCTCTTGATTCCCTACACGGTCGAGGCCAAGGCCTACGCCGCTCTCATCGCCGAGCGTTTCCCTGACGGCGCGAACGTCGCGGTGTTCGTGGTGAACAACGAGTTCGGTCAGGTGTACGCCGAGGCGTTCAAGGAGATCGCGCCGGACTACGGAATCACCATCGTCGACGAGCAGACCATCGAGGCCACCGACAGCGCCCCGCCGGTGGCTCAGGTGAACGCGATCGCCGCCAAGGCGCCCGATGCCGTTCTGGCCGTTCCGCTGGGGGCCGGTTGCGCCACCTTCCTGTCCGAAATGGCCGCCGCCAAGGCTGCCAACGCCGGCTGGGCTCCGGAGATGTACCTCACCAACACCTGCTCGTCGTCCCTGATCCTCGGATTGGCCGGCGCCGCCGCTGACGGTCTCTACACCTCGAACAACCTGGTCGATGTTCTCGATCCCGAGACCGCCGCGTTGCCCGCGGTCGCCGAGTACCTCGCGTACATGGAGAGCCTCGGCAAGAGCGACATCGTCACCACGGCGACCGCCGGTTGGCACGCCGCCGAGATGACCGTGGCCATTCTCAAGCAGGCCCAGGAGTCCGGTGTGCTGTCCCGTGCGTCGATCATCAACGCGGCTCGCAACTTCGATCAGGTGGGTTCGCTCACCCGTGACGGTGTGCGCATGAAGATGAACGGTGTCGCCGATCAATTCATCGCGGAGTCGTTGCAGGTCGTCCAGTACGACGCCGACACGAAGTTGTTCACCGACATCGGAGAGTTGATCACCGAGTTCGAGAGCTGAACGAACCCGATCAACGATCGGAACGTCCGTCGACGGCCCGCCCTTCGGGGCGGGCCGTTCGCGTCATCCGTTCACTTCTCCCGAGATGATCACGATCTCCCGGGTGCCGGTGATCTCGGCGATGAACGTCCAATCGTCACCGTCGTTGTCGGTCGCCCCGCACGCGAATTGGGTGCCCACCGACGTCGAGGCCGGAGTCTCGCAACGAGCGTCCCGGTAGGTGTAACCGGCCTCCTCGGCGAGATCCGCGCTCTCGAGGAACTTCTCGGCTTCGTCCTTGAAGTCGCTGGTGGTGGTCGAGCATCCGGCGAGAACCAGCAAGCCGACCACGGTGAAGGGCAAGGAGAATCGGGCGGTGCGAGCCATCACGCCGCCACGCTAGACGAGGCGCGAGCCTTGTTCACCGAATCGACGGTCACGATCACCAAGGCGATCCAGACCAAGGCGAAACCGACGATGCGACTGGCGTTCAACGTCTCGTGGTACACGAGCCAGCCCAGCAGGAAGTTGATGATGGGGACCGAATACTGCATCGGACCGAGCACGGTGAGCGGTAACCGCTGTGAGGCGTGGGCGAACAGCAGCAGGGGAACCGCGGTGATGACGCCGGTGAGGGCGACGAGGACGAATTCGGTGATCGAGGCCGATCGGAAAACCGAATCCTCGTAGCGAACGTGCCACAGAACGAGCGCCAACGCCGGAGCGATGAGGACGATCGTCTCGGACGCCAGGCTCTCGAGCGGAGTCAGGGGAATCTGTCGTTTCAGGAGACCGTAGATCGACCAGGTGACCGCCATGGCCAGGGCGTAGACGGGCAAGCGCCCGTAACTGATGGTCAGCACCAGGACGGCGATGGTCGCCAGCGAAGCGCTCACCATCTGCACGGGCCGCAGTCGCTCGTGCAGCACCTTCACCCCGAGCAACATCGTCCCGAGTGGCGCGATGAAGTATCCGAGGGCGGCTTCGATCACCTTTCCCTCGTGGACGACGATGACGTAGGTGGTCCAGTTGACGGCCAACAGAGCGGAGGCCAACGTGACGCGGCCCCACAGTGAATCGGCTCGCAACCGCCGGAACAAGGCCTGCAGGCGCGAGCGCACCGCGAGCAGAACGACCAGAAGAACCACGGACATCGTGATTCTGAACCCGATCAACTCCAAGGGGGCGAACTCTTTCAGTGCCTTCCAATAGATCGTGATGAATCCCCAGAGCAGGTAAGCGCTGATTCCGGACACCACGCCACTGCGGTCGGCGCCGTCGGACGTCGCCCGTGGTCCGATGCGCTCGCTCGTCTCGGCATCGGCTGTCACGCCTTCTTCCTATCACTCGGCCGATCCGAACGGCGGTTCTCCACTAGCGTCGGGAAGGTGACGGGTATCGAGACGTCGAAAGCGTGGACCGACTTGGTCGCCGTCGATCGGCCCCGTTCGATCGCCGGGCTCTTCGCCACGGATCCGGGTCGTGTCGAGAAGCTGACCTTGTCCATCGGTGACCTCGTGATCGACCTGTCGAAGAATCTGATCGACGATCATGTGGTCGCGATGTTGTTGGCGGTCGCCGAGGTGGCCGACGCCGAGGCCGCCATCGGCCGTTTGCTCGACGGTTCCGTCGTGAATCTCACCGAGGGCCGAGCCGCGGGTCATGCGGTCCTGCGCCGACCCGCGGGCACGCGGGGGATGGTCGATGGAGTGGACATGGCCCCAGAGGTCCACGGCGTGTTGGCGCGCATGAGGTCCTTCGTCGGCGATGTGCACTCCGGTCGCCGTCGCGGCGCGACGGGACATCGACTCACCTCGATCGTCAACATCGGAATCGGGGGCAGTGATCTTGGTCCGCGCATGGCCTACGAGGCCCTGCGCCCCCATCACGTGGAGGGAATGCGTTGTCGCTTCGTGTCCAACGTCGACCCCGCGGACCTGGAGGACTGCTTGTCGGATCTCGATCCGGCGTCGACCTTGTTCGTCGTGGCCTCCAAGACCTTCACCACCGCCGAAACGTTGGCCAACGCCCGGGTGGCGCGGAACTGGATCGTCGGTGCTCTCGGTGAGAAGGCCGTCGCCTCGCACTTCGTGGCGGTCAGCACGAACGCGGCGGCCGTGCGGAACTTCGGCATCGCCGACGACGAGATGTTCCCGTTCTGGGACTGGGTCGGCGGTCGGTATTCGCTGCCCTCGGCCATCGGCTTGTCGTTGATGTTGGGCGTCGGCTCCGACGCTTTCGATCAGATGCGCGCCGGCATGCACCTGATCGACGAGGCCGTTCGCTCCACTCCGGCGCACTCCAACGCCGCGGTGATGATGGCTCTCGTCGGCATCTGGAATCGCAACGTTCTCGGTTGCGTCAGCAAAGCGGTGTTGCCGTATTCGCACGACCTGCGACGGTTCCCGGCCTATCTGCAGCAACTCGACATGGAATCCAACGGCAAGTCCACGAGGCTCGACGGTTCGCCCGCGCCGTACGAGACGGGTCCGATCGTCTGGGGTGAACCGGGCACGAACTCGCAGCACGCTTTCGTGCAACTCATTCATCAGGGAACGAGCATCGTCCCGGTGGACTTCATCGGATTCGCCGAACCGGCCGACGGGATGTCGCCCGTCGGAGGACCGGACGACGTGCGTCATCGCACGCTGTTCCTGAACATGCTGGCTCAGTCCCGGGCTCTGGCCTTCGGGCGTTCGCGCGACGAGGTGCCCGCGGGTCCGTTCGCCGATCACCGCGTCTTCGCGGGGAATCGTCCGTCGACCGTGATCGTGGCCCGACGTCTGTCGCCGTCGGTGCTGGGTCAGTTGGTCGCCTTGTACGAACACATCGTCCACGTGCAAGGCGTCATCTGGGGCATCAACAGCTTCGACCAGTTCGGTGTGGAGCTGGGCAAGGAGATGGCCCTCGATCTGGCCGACGCCGGCCCGAACGACCGCGGAACCGATCCCTCGACCCACTCTCTGCTTCGTTGGTATCACGGATCCTCGTCCGGATCCGACGGAGGCTGAGTCGCGATGCACCAATTGGAACGAGTGACGAATCTGCTGACCTTGTTGTTGTCGGCGCGTCGGCACGTGACGTTCGACGAGATCCGCAACGAACTGCGCGGGCAATACCCCGACAATCTGGTGGCGGCGCGGGCAGCGTTCGAACGCGACAAGTCGTTGTTGCGCGACGAGGGCGTACCCATCGATTCGGTGGTTCTCGGGGGCGACCAAGCCGGAACGACCGGGTACCGGATCCTGCGGTCCGAATACGAGTTGGGCGACATCGATCTCGAACCGGACGAAGCCGCCGCCTTGCGTGTCGCGGTGTCCACCATCCGCATGGGTCAATCCTGGGGCGTCGAGGCGCTGTGGAAAGTCGACATGGAGTCGATGCCCATCGAGGGCGGCGGCGCCGCTCCGGTGGTGGCGGCGAACCTGCCCGTCGATCCGCGCCTTCCGTTCCTGCATCGTTCGTTGGCGGCGCGTTGCGTGGTGTCGTTCGATTACAACGGAAAGCCGCGCGAGGTGCAATCGTACGGACTGTTGGCTCGTGACGGCTGGTGGTACTTGGTGGGCCACGACCGAAGCGTCGACGACTTGAGAACCTTCCGCGTCGATCGCATCTCGGGAGAGGTCGAGGTTGGACAAGGAGGAGCCTTCACGATCCCGGACGGTTTCGACGTGAGGGCGGTGTTCCCCGCCGATCCGAAGTTGCTCCCCGACAACGTGGACGTCGGTTCCGACGTGGCCGAAGTGTTGGTCGATGCATCCGATGTGGGTGTGGTGCTGAACCAGTACGGCTCGGAGGCGGTGGTGTCCGAGCGTCCCGATGGTTCCAAGGTGTTCGCCATCCCGTGCTCGAACGTGCGAGCTTTCGATCAGTGGCTGCTGGGCTTCGTCGAACGTGCTGAGGTTCTGTCACCGCCGTTGCTTCGTCAGCACGTGGTCGAATGGCTCGAGTCGATGGGAGCGCGCGCATGACGCGCCGTGGTCCGCGTCCGGTCAACCTGAGGCTGCGTCGGTTGCTGGTGATGCTCCCGTGGCTGCAGGAGCGGGGAACCGTCCCCACCGCGGAGATGGCCGAACACTTCGGGATGACGGTCCCCGACCTGATGGCCGATCTCACGTTGGCTTCGTTGTGCGGTGTGTCGCAGGACCCGCGCGATCTGATCGATCTGTGGGTCGACGAGGAGGCGGTGCACTTCGGCATCCCGAAATACTTCAATCGCCCTCTCCGTCTCACGGCGCCGGAGGCCTTCAGCCTGGTGGCCTCGGCGGCCGCGGCGCGAAACTTGGCGGGCTCGGACCTCGGGGGCGCGTTGAACCGAGCGGTGGACAAGGTCGCCAGGGCCATGGGAATCGACGACGTCGACCAACTGGTCGTCGAATTGGAGACCCCCGACGCGGTGGCCGACTTCGCTCGGGCCGCCGAAGCGGGCCGGGAAGTGACCATCATCCACTGGTCCGTGACCTCGGGCGATTCCGCCGAACGGCGGATCGTGCCGGTGGAGGTCTTCACCGAGTCGGATCACTGGTACGTGCGCGCCTTCGATCTCGGCGTCGAGGCCGAACGCATCTTCCGCCTCGACCGCATCGAGAGTCACCTTGTCGGAGAAATCCGACACGACGTGGATCTCGGACCGCGACGCCCGTGGTTCTCCGATGCGACCGAAACGACCACGGTGACGATCGAGATGGATCCGGCATGGGTGTGGGTTCTCGAGCAGTATCCGGGGGTCACGATCGACGAGACGGCAACGCCGAAGCGCAAGCGTTGGGTGACGGTGACGATGCCGGTGAGCAACGAGCGGTGGTTGCAACGAGTGTTGTTGCGCCTCGGCGACAATGCCCGTGTGGTGGCGCCGTCGCACTGGACCGGACTGGCCGCGGACACCGCGCGCCTGGTGCGGTCGCGTTACGGCACGAAGTAGTCGCTCGTCTGAGCGATGGACTCGATCGCGTGTCCTCGCAACAGATGCGGTAACAGTTCGGCCGTGGCCCGGGCATCGTGCAATGCATCGTGGGCTTGATCGAGCCGGATCCCGTAGTCCTCGCACAGCGAGCCCAGTCGATGGTTCCGCTGGCGTTGGGGGTCGAGGCGGCGTGACAGGTCGAGGGTGCACAACACTCCGACCCAGTCGAGCGTGATCCCCACCCGATCAGCCGCGGTGCGCAGGAATCGGGTGTCGAAGGGGGCGTTGTGAGCCACCACGATGCGCCCGGCGGTGAGTTCGGCCAAGGTGCTCATGGCCCGCCGCAGACCGGGGGCGAACAACACGTGACGTCGTCCGATGCCGTGAATGTGTCGGGGTCCGAGATCGGCGGTCAACACGTGTGGTGGACGTACGTGGGTGCTCCAGTTCCGCGTGGTGCGCCCTGCCGGATCGGTGACGATCACCGCCATCTGCAGGATCGTGTCCGACGGACGCAAGCCGGTGGTCTCGAGATCGACCACGGCGTAGCCGAGAACATCGCCGAGTGACGAGGGTGAGGACATCGCCCTCACCTTACGACGGGGGTGATCGTGATCAGCTGGCGGATCGCAGCCCGCGAGCACGCACACCGATCGGGGCGGCCACGGTGAATCCGGCCAGGTGACGTTCTTCTTCGGACTCGCCACCCCAGAACCCGTATTCGCGGTTGTCCCGAGCGAACACCTGACAACGGTCGTTCACGGGACACGTGCGACACAAGAGTCGAGCCTGGGCCTCGCGGCGCACCCGCGCCTGGGGGCGTTCCGCCTTGGGGGGGAAGAACAAGTTGGTCTTTCCCTTGCACACCGCGTGGTCCATCCAGTTGAGAGAGCTGGACAGCTTCAGTTCGGAGGACTCGATGGCTGACATGGTGACCGCCTATCTGCGAGGTGCTCGGTGAGGTGCTCGGTTGTGGGGGGAGAATTTGGGCGACAGGGCCAGGAGGGGGGATTGGCCCTGTCGCACGTGTTTAACACTAAATGGAAAACGGGCGATCGTCAAGAGAAAATCCGCGTCGGGGCGTTGCCGTCGTCACAGGGCCGAGATGGCCGGTGAACAGGGGTTTCGCGTCGTCGCCGGCGCTTCGGCGGCTTTCCGAGCGATCGGAGGCGGTGGGTGGGTGGTCGAGGTTAGAGCAGTTCGGCGGCCAAAGAGGCGACTTCACTGCGCTCGCAGGCGGTCAAGGTGATGTGTCCGAAGCAATGCTGACCACGGAACGCGCCGATCAGCACGGCCAAGGCGTTGTTGGATTCGCCGAGGTACGGAGCGTCGATCTGGCTGGTGTCACCGGTGAAGATCACCTTGGTGCCCTCACCGATGCGCGTGAGGATCGTCTTCAGAGTGGTGGGCTCGAGATTCTGAGCTTCGTCGACGACCACGATCTGACGGTGCAAGGAACGCCCGCGCAGGAAGGTGACCGACTCCAACGACAACTGGTTGCGGGCGATCAGTTCGTCGATCATCGTGCGGGCCTCGCGGTTCGAACGCTGATCGGTGAGAGCGACGATCGCGTCATGGATCGCCGACATCCACGGGTCCAGCTTCTCGTCGAGCCCGCCCGGGAGGAAACCAACGTCGGCTCGGCCCACCGGAACGAGGGGTCGGTACACCGCGAGTTTCTCGTAGCGACGTTGTTCGACGACCTGCTCGAGACCAGCGGCGATCGCCATCACGGTCTTGCCGGTACCGGCGCGGCCGTCCAAGGCGATGACGCTCACATCGGGGTCCAGCAACAACTCCAACGAAAACCGTTGTTCCTTGGAGCGAGCCCGGAGACCCCAGGCCTCCGGAGAGGTCTGCGGAATGAGGTGCAAGGCACCGTCGACGCAACGCACGAGCGCGGACTGGGAGCCGGCACGAAGCACCGCGAAGGAATTCTCGGCCAAGGTGCCCGCGGCCGTCACGTCGTCGGGGTCGATCGAGATTCCGGAATACAACGAGTCGATCAGCGACGCGTCGCAGTCGATGGTGGTCCAACCGAGCGGGCGTGAGGTGGTGTGTCGACCGACGAGTTGATGCTCGTGGGCCGTCAGTCCCAAGTGGGCGGCCTTCAGTCGAAGTGCGGCGTCGTTCGACACCATGCGCGTCGGCGCGTGGTTGGCCTGTCCGAGAGCGGCGCCGATGATCCGATTGTCGGGCTTGGCGGCGTCGAGCCCGTGTTCGTTCAGCAGATGCTTCTGGATGCCGTTGATCTCGATGTGGACGGTGGACGAGCGAGGTTCGTCGGTCAGGGGCACCGGCCGAGCCAAGGAACCTCCGGCCCGGGTGCGCAGTTCCTCCAGGGATCGCAGGGCCGCGCGAGCCGCGCGACCGACGTCGTCGGGACGACTCTTCAAGCCGTCGAGTTCCTCGATCACGGTCAATGGGATGACGATCGCGCACTCGGGATAGGCCGCCAGGCAGTTGGGGTCGGCGATCAGCACCGAAGTGTCGAGGACGACACGAGTGCCGTGTTCGCCGCCGGTCCGCGCGGAGGTCGTTTGGCCGTCCGCTGGTTGGTGAACCGTGTCCCGCAGCACTTCAGTCACTCAGACTCCTCGTATGTCGTGGCGTTGTCTCGCGCCTCATCGTTCCGGTTCCGGGACGGTGAGGCGAAAATCGGCGAACGGTTCCGAGGGGCAGGAGCGTTCGAGAAGAATCCTTGTCCAGACGGACCCCGTCGTGGTGGATTTCCGGGGCGAATTCTTCGTGAACGACCGGGAGGGCGACGCTCGTGGCATCCACCAATCGGAGTTCTCGGTTTGCCAAACTGTCGACATCGGTTCTCCAGAGACTTCCGTTCGCCGAGATGGCGAGAAGCGGTCCGGACGTGTTTCCGGCTCCGTCCTTCGAGATCCGAGCCGACGTCCTCGAGGTGACCGTGCCGCCTCGTTGCATTTGCAACAAAAGGAATACTTGTAATAACTCGAAAAATCCAATCGAATGTCGTTCGGTTCCACCCGAGAACCGATCAGAAACGATCCGACATGAATCGAAGTGCGTAGAAGGCCCCGGCCCGAAGCGACTCGAAAGCAAAACAAAGCAGTACCAAACCAAACCAGAAAGGGACATTCCCATGGCAGCAAAGAAGAAGGCTCCCGCCAAGAAGGCAGCCGCCAAGAAGGCTCCGGCCAAGAAGAAGGCAGCGGCCAAGAAGGCTCCGGCCAAGAAGAAGGCAGCCGCCAAGAAGGCTCCGGCCAAGAAGAAGGCAGCCGCCAAGAAGGCTCCGGCCAAGAAGAAGGCTGTTGCGAAGAAGGCTCCCGCCAAGCGCAAGGCAGCCGCCAAGAAGGCTCCCGCCAAGCGCAAGGCAGCCGCCAAGAAGAAGTGATTCTTTCCGATCAGTGATCGGGCAGGAATTGAACGAGCGGGGGGAAACCCCCGCTCGTTCGCATTTTCCGGCCGGTCGAGCGGAGGTCCCCCGATGAAGCATCTGGCTGTGCTCGACGATCTGGCCGCGGAGCAGTTCGCTCTCGAACGGATCCTCGACGACCTGACCACGAGTGAATGGACCAATCCCACGCCATCGGTGGGATGGACGGTGGCGGATCAGATCAGTCATCTGAGATTCTTCGACGAGCGCGCGACCATGGCGCTGTCGGATCCCGAGGCGTTCTCGGTCGACCGCGAGCGGATCATCGCCGGTGCTCCCCACGACCCGTCCGTCGATGCCGGGCGATCACTCGCCGCGGCGGATCTTCGAGGTGAGTGGAAGCGACACTCCGAACGACTCCGCTCGGTCGCCAAGGTCGCCCCCGCGGACCAACGCGTGCCGTGGTACGGGCCGGCGATGTCCGTCCCGTCGTTCCTCACCGCGCGTCTGATGGAGTGCTGGGCCCACGGCCACGATGTCTGTGAGGCCACCTCTCGTCCGCCGATCGTCAGCGACCGTCTGCGGCACGTGGCCCACATCGGGTATCACGCTCGCCCGTTCAGTCTGCTCGTCAACCGTCTCCCCGCCGACGATCGACCGGTCCGTCTGGAGCTCGAAGGTCCGGGTGGTGGAACCTGGGTTTGGGGTCCGTCCGATGCCGACGACCGAGTGATCGGCGAGGCGTACGACTTCTGTCTGGTCGTCACGCAACGACGGCGGCCCGACGAGTCGCGGCTCGTGGTTCTCGGAGATTCCGCACGTCGATGGATCGACGTGGCTCAAGCATTCGCCGGCGGTCCCGGACGGGGTTGAGGTCTCAGAGGTCCGAGATGCGCGTGAAGATCTCGGCCGCCGGCCGATCGACGCGTCGCCCGAGATCGGCCAGACGTGTGCGAATGCGGACGGCGAACCTCTCGAGGTCGGCGGGCTCCACGGCCTTCATGGTGCTCTCGAACTGCGAAGCGTGCGCCATGAGCGCGTCGATCTTGGTCTCCACGAATTCGCCGACGTCCTCGGCGTGGTTGGCCTCGTCGGCCTCCCAGAGCAACAGGTGGGTCGGACGATGGTGCGTCACGCCGTGATCGCGGAAGAAGTGCGGATCGCGCGCCGCCACGATCGCATCGCACGTCAGAAAGCCGGCGTGTCGGTGATCGGGGTGCAGACGATGCCGCTTCCAGGGGTCGTGGCCCAACACGACGTCGGGGCGAACGGTGCGAATGTGGCGGGCGATTCGACTGCGGAGTTCGACACTCTCCACGAGTTCGCCGTCCACCTGATCGAGGAATGTCACCTCGTCGCGGCCGCCCAGTCGACGGGCGGCTTCGCTCTGCTCCGCTCGGCGGGATCGGACCAACTCGGCGATGTCGGCGTCGGGGTTCCATGTTCCCTTCGAACCATCGGTCAACACCAGATGGTGGATGCGGCAACCGGCGGCCGCCCACTTGGCCAACGTCGCGCCACAACCGAACTCGATGTCGTCGGGATGCGCGCCGATGGCCAACGCCACCGAGGGGGTCGGGAGATCGACCGAGGTGATGGGGCGCTCCGCGTTCGGGGTGGGCTGACCCGGATCGTTCGCCGCGGGGGTGGTGTTCATTGATGGCTCCGGTTCGGGATGAGACGATTGAGTTGGTCGGCGACTCTCGGGTTCTCGAGGTCGCGGGGAATGTCGAGGTCGAGCGACAGCATGACATCGTCCACGACGAGCGGTTCGACCCCCAGGTCGCGTGACTGGGCGACGTGGGCCGTGAAGGAACCCGCTCCGTAGAGGAAACGCCAGCGCGTCACG
This sequence comes from Ilumatobacteraceae bacterium, assembly GCA_021298195.1. Taxonomy (GTDB): domain Bacteria; phylum Actinomycetota; class Acidimicrobiia; order Acidimicrobiales; family Ilumatobacteraceae; genus Casp-actino8. Next base: position 29,940 of record JAJTEQ010000010.1, on the reverse strand, counting down.
AGTTCGCTCCCGAGGATGACCACGTTCGATCCATCGTGCTCGTCGTCGGGAACGATCACCACGGTGGACGTGCTCGACGTCGGCGAGAGTTCGGACCAGAGGTCTCGTAGGCGCTCCCCGAATGGAAGGTCGGCGTGGGCCACGATGACCGGTTGATCGGGGCGATCCTCCAGAACACGTGGCATTCCCGCGGTGAGCGCCGCGTTGAGTCCTTCGACGTCGACCCGAACGGCCGTTGCGGACAGGTGACGGGCGAACTCGGCCACCTCGTCGTCGTCGCACACGACGAACACGTCCGCTCCCGGAATCGATCCGATCACGCGTCGAGCGCACTCGATGGCGAGTTCGCGTCGATCGCGAGCCGAGAGCACCCCGGACAACCGACTCTTGGCGTCGTCGAAGGCCCGCACCGGAATCACCAACGACACGGGAGCGACCACGCCGAGAGCCTATGAGGTGTGTTCCGTCGTCTCGTGTTCGAGGAGCCCGGATCATCAGCCGTATACGCTCGGGTTCGTGACGGTGTCGAAGTCGATCAGGGTGGCGGTCGTCGGTGCTGGCTCATGGGGGACGACGGTGGCGTCGCTGGCCGCGGCCAACACCGAGACGGTGCTCTGGGCGCGACGACCCGATCTGGCCGCGCGCATCGCCAGCACTAGGACGAACGCTGATTATCTTCCCGACCACGCACTGCCCGAATCGCTCGACGTGACGGCCGACCTGGGCGCGGCGGTGTCGGCGGCCGACGTGGTGGTGATGGCGGTTCCATCGCACGGTTTCCGCGAGGTGGTGGCCGAAGCGTCCCGACACGTTCGTCCGTGGGTGCCCATCGTCAGTTTGTCGAAGGGGTTGGAGCGCAGTTCCCTGAAGCGCATGAGCGAGGTGGTGGCCGACGAGATGCCGGGTCACCCGGTCGCGGTGCTCACCGGTCCCAACCTGGCTCGTGAGGTGATGCAAGGTCAGCCGGCCGCCGCGGTGGTTGCCATCAACGACAAGGTGATCGCCGACGAACTCCAACGTATCTTCTCGCGACCGACGCTGCGGGTGTACACGAACCCCGACGTGGTCGGTTGCGAGGTGGCGGGCGTGGTCAAGAACGTCATCGCGATCGCCTCGGGCATGGCCGCCGGAATGGGTTTCGGCGACAACACCCGCGCCACCTTGATGACCCGCGGCTTGGCCGAGATGTCGCGACTCGGGATGGCGATGGGTGGCGATGGTCTCACGTTCGCCGGTTTGGCCGGAATGGGTGACCTCATCGCCACCTGTTCGTCGACCCAGAGCCGCAACAACACCGTGGGACGACGCCTCGGATCGGGGGAGTCCATCGATGCCATCCTCGATTCGATGACGATGGTCGCCGAGGGAGTGAAGAGTTCGCCCGCCGTGCTCGATCTGGCCCGTCGTCACGGCGTGGAGATGCCGATCACCGAACAGGTCGTGTCGGTGTGTCAGAACCAACGCGGTGCCGCCGAGGCCGTTGCGCTTCTGATGCAGCGACGGAGGCGAAGCGAAATTGGTTGACGAGACATCGCCCATCGGTGTGTTCGGCCGTCCGGCCGTCGCTCGAGTGACCTCGAGAGGTCGCGTGTGCTTCACGGACGGCTCGCCGGATCTGGGTTGGCACGTGGCCGCCGACGATCGGTGGTACGACCCCGAGCGGGAGGTGGCGGTTCGTCGCTCCGACACCGACGGGTTGCCGATCGTCTCCACGCGGATGCGGGTGCCCGGCGGCGACATCGTGCACACGGCGTGGTGCGCGAGTGGGCCCGACGCCCGACCCATCGTCGTAATCGACATCGAGAACGATTCACCGATGCCGGTGGCGGTGGCGTTCACTCGCACCGACCTCACGGTGTCGCGACCGATCGCGGCTCGGGGCGCCGAGGGAACGTGGCCGGCGCCGGGCCTCGAGTTGGCGAGCGCGCCCACGGTGATGCCCGTCGGTCACCGAACTCGGGTTCGCGTGGCGGTGGGGCGCGACGTCGATCTGGAGCGTCTGCCCGATGTCGACGCCGTAGCGCGGGGCTGGTCGACCATGTGCGACGTTTCCTCGCGGCTCGTGTTGCCCGATCTTCGCTCGGGGACACCGTTGGTGGATCGGGTGAATCGCGCCAAGGTCGCCATCGCCTTGGCCGACGACGTCGAGATGCCGTGGCGAGACGCCGACGCACTCTCCACGTGGTTGCTGGACCGATTCCACGCGCAGCGCTTGGGTGCCCGGTCCACACCCGCCGAGGACGTGGCCGGGGCCATCGAAAGGATCGTTCGAAAGTCCCGTCGGGGACGTATGACGTCGCGGCGGGCGGCGGCCGTCCGGGTCGGAGCGATCTGGTTGTCGGGGGTGGACGAACGCACCTTGGGCGACATCGCACGTGTCGTCCGTCGCGGGCTCGGCCACGACCTGCCCGAGGTCATCGGTGGTGCGCGCCTCGATGTCGACACCGCGTCGTCGGACGGTGAAGTGATCACCGCGGTCGAGGAATCATTGCTCTCGTGGGGTGGTGACGATCGGCTGACGTTGTGCCCCGACGGCATCGTCGGGGAGCGTCTCGGGTCGTCGTTCGAAGCCCACGGATTGGCCGTCGTGTCCGGTGCCCGGTTGTCCATGGCCGTTCGATGGCACGGATCCAACGCGGCGGTCCTGTGGGACATCGAGACGAACGATGGACACTTCGCGCGACGCCCCGAACTCCGATGCGGCGCCGACGATCAGTGGTCGTCGAGAGAGTTGCGCGGTGAGGGTCTGTGGCGCGTGACGTCGACGGCACCCGTCCTCGACGGTTCGGAATCCGTCTCGTTCGGCTGAGGATCCTCGTTCATGTGCGATTTGTTGGTGGCCCTCGGTGACGTCACCGAGCACGGCGTCACGATCTTCGCCAAGAACTCCGACCGACCGCCGTCGGAGCGTCAGGTCGTCGAATTCGTCGAACCGCGGGTCGAGGACGTCACGCGCACCACGTACTTGTCGATTCCCGGTGCCACCGGTCCCACGGTCAGATGCATCATCTCGCGCCCCGAATGGGGATGGGGAGCCGAGCACGGAGTCAACATCGACGGCGTCGCGATCGGAAACGCCACCATCTACACGACGCTCGATCCTCGTCCGTTCCCGGATGCGTTGACGGGCATGGACTTGGTGCGACTCGGACTGGAACGAGCGCACGACGCCCGCGAGGCGGTGGATGTGATCACCGATGCGATCGAGCGATTCGGACAGGGGGGCTCGGGTCACGGTCCGACCACGTCGCGTCGCCCGTATTGGAGCAGCTTCCTCGTGGCCGATCCGGGGTCCGCGTGGGTGTTGGAAACGAGCGGACGCGAGTGGGCGACGGAACCGGTGCGGTCGGTGCGCGCCGTCTCCAATCGAACCACGATTCCGCACTTCGACGATCGGCGTCATCCGCGTCAACCGGTGGAGACTCTCGTCGATCCCCGACTTCGCAGCACCGACGAATTCCTGGCGGCTCGACCGGTGACCGTCGACGGAGTGGCCCGACATTTGTCGTCGCACGGCATGGGTGCCGACGGCTGGGACGTGTGCATGCACGTCGACGGGGTCGAGGAGACCACCGCATCGATGATCGCGGTGCTCGGCGACCGGGGCGAACCCGAGATTCGGATGACGCAGGCCAGTCCGTGCCGCGCTCCGTGGTCGCTCGTTCGCTGGTGAGCGGTCGGGACCGTCAGCCCAACCGACCTCGGAAGCGGGCAAGATAGGGGGGTGCAGTCGCCCGTCCGAGTTGCTTACACCCTCGAACAGTGTTGGCACCGTGTTCCGGGTGGCACGGCCACCTCCGCGCTGCGAACCGCGGTGGCGCTGGCCGACGTGCCGGGTGTCGAGGTGATCGGGGTCGCGGGCCGTCACCGCCACCCGCCCGAACCATCCTTCGTTCCCACCGTCAACATGCGTTACATGAGCCTGCGCGCTCCGATCCTGTACGAAACCTGGTTGCGTCTCGGTTGGCCCACCGTCGAGGGCGTCACGGGCGAGGTCGACGTGGTCCACTGCACCGGCTTCGTCCCTCCGCCGTCCAAGGCTCCGTTGGTCAGCACTCTTCATGACGTGGCCTGGCGTCACCGACCGGATCACTTCACGAGACACGGGGTGCGGGTGTTCGAACGAAGTCTGGCCGAGGTGCGTCGTCGCGCCGACCTGGTCCTCTGTCCGTCGACGGTCACGATGCTCGACGCCGAACGAGCCGGGATCTCCGTCGAGCGATTGCGGTTGGTGCCGTGGGGGGTCGAGGCCTTCGAGGTGGACGAGACGCAAAAGGCTGCGGTGCGTGTCGCGCACGGGTTGCCACGGGAGTACTTGTTGTTCGTGGGCACCGTGGAACCGCGCAAGAACCTCGGGCGTTTGGTCGAGGCCCTCGAGCGCGCGGAGTGCGACCTGCCGCTCGTCGTGGCCGGCTCCGTCGGTTGGGGCGACTCGGGGGTGGCGCCGTCGGCTCGGGTGCAGTTCATCGGCTTCGTTCCCGAGGCCCAGTTGCCCGCGTTGTACGCCGGCGCGGCGGTGTTTTGCTACCCCAGCGAACGCGAGGGCTTCGGTATGCCGGTGCTCGAGGCCATGTCGTACGGAACGCCGGTGGTGACGAGCATCGGAACATCCACCGAGGAGGTCGCGGGGGGAGCGGCCGTGTTGGTGGATCCGTTCGACGTCGACGACATCGCTCGCGGTGTGGACGAGGCAATGGCGCGACGCGCCGAGCTGTCCGTTTGGGGACTTCGTCGAGCAGCGCGTCGACATTGGTCGGAGACCGCGCGACTGACCGTCGACGCGTACCGAGAGGTCATGCGTTGATCGCTCCACTGCGCGTCGCCGTGAACCTGACCTGGTGCGTGCCCGGGGCGGTGGGCGGAAGCGAGGAGTACCTGGTTCGTCAGATTCGTGGTTTGGACGACGACGAGATCGAACCGACGTTGTTCGTCCCGCGAGGGTTCGCCGTGGCGCATCCGGAGTTGCGGGAAAGATTCGATTGCGTCGAGACCAGGGCCGACGGAACGTCGCGTCCGCGTCGCGTCCTGGACGAGTCGACGTGGTTGTTCCGCCGTACCCGCGACTTCGCACTGGTCCATCACGGTGGGGGAACGATTCCCGCTCGCCATCGCACACCGACGCTGTTGACCATTCACGATCTGCAATACCGCGCGTTTCCGGAGTACTTCGGTCGACGAAGGTTGGCCTATCTGCGAGCGATGATGCCCCGGTCCGCCCGCCGGGCGACGGCGATCGCCGTGCCCACCGAATTCGTGAAGTCGACCGTCTGCGACGCCTATGACATCGCGGCCGAACGCGTGCACGTCGTTCCTCACGGCATCGAGCCGAACCTGGGTAGCGACGCGACGCCCGCGAGTGAGTTACGGGCCAGATTCGAGTTGGGCGACGCACCGTTCGTCGTCTTCCCGGCCATGACGCACCCGCACAAAGGTCACGCCTTCCTGCTGGACGTCATGGAGAGACATTGGAGTCGCCGAGGCGTCCGTCTGGTCCTGATTGGTGGACGAGGTTCCGTGGAGGACGACGTTGCGCGACGTCTCGTCGACGCGCCGTTGTCGTCGACGGTGTCGCGACTCGGCCGCGTGTCGGCGGCCGACCGGGACGGACTGATTCGGGCCGCCACGGCACTGGTGTTCCCCAGTCAGTACGAGGGTTTCGGGGCTCCGTTGATCGAGGCCATGGCGCTCGGCACACCGGTCATCGCCAGTGACCGGGCGTGCCTCCCCGAGGTGGTGGGCGACGCCGGGCTCGTGCTCGAACTGGACGTCGACCGCTGGGGAGAAGCGCTCGACACCGTCGACGCGCGTCGGTCCGCGCTGGTCGAGGCCGGGCGCTCGCGCGTGAACCACTTCACCACGGCCGTGTCGGCCGCGGCCTTGACGCGCGCGTACCGAAGGATCCTGACGTGACCGACCGATTGAAACTGTTGGTGTTGTGCCCTCACTTCGATCCGGACACCGCGCCGACGGGAGCCGTGATGTCCCGCATCGTCGAGGAGTTGGGTGCGCTCGGGCACGAGGTGCACGTCGTCACGTCGCTGCCGTGGTATCGCGAGCACCGCGTCGACGAGGCATGGTCGACGGTGCGTTGGCGCGATCGAACCGCGACCACGGGGTGGGGGACGATCGCCCGACTCGATCCCCACGCCGGGGGAGACAAGCGCAATCTCGTTCGACGTGCCGTTGGCTTCATCGGCTTCTCGGTCGTGTCGATCGTGGCCGGGGTGCTCGCCGGTCGCCGAGGACGTCGTGTCGACGCCGTGATCGCCATGTCGCCACCGCTGACGCTGGGAGTCGCGGGTCGGTTGGTGGCGTGGATCAGACGCGCTCCGTTGATCTTCAACATTCAGGACGTCTTCCCCGACGCGGCGGTGGAGACCGGGGCCATCACGAATCGGTGGGTCATCGGGGCCGCACGTGCGCTCGAGAAGGTTTCGTACCTGTTGTCGAGTCGGGTGACGGTGCTCTCGCAGGACCTGGCCGACAACGTGGTGTCCAAGATCGGCGCCTCCAAAGCGACTCGCGTCGTGGTGATTCCGAATTTCGTCGACACCGAGCGGATCGTTCCCCTCGATGCCGCAACCGACTATCGACGCGAACTCGGTCTCACGGATCGTCCCGTCGTGATGTACGCGGGGAACATCGGTTACTCCCAGTCGTTGGAGATGTTGGTGGCCGCGGCCCGCGCTCGTCCCGACGTCGATTTCGTGATCAACGGAACCGGATCGGCGCGCTCGGATCTCGAACGTTCGGCACGGGGGCTGACCAATCTGATTTTCGGTGATTTCCAGCCGCCGGAGCGGCTGTCCGAAGTGTTGGCCACCGGTGACATTCACGTCGTTCCTCTCCGACGGGGATTGGGCCGGGTCAGCGTTCCCTCCAAGACCTATTCGATCATGGCCGCGGGCCGACCCATCGTGGCCGCCGTCGACGCCGGGACGGAGGTCACCCGGTTGGTGGATGGTGCACGGAGTGGTCTCGTCGTTCCCCCCGACGAGACCGAGTCCTTCATCGCCGCGATCGATCGGTTGGTGTCGGATCGTGACGTCCGGCGCGACATGGGGCAACGGGCCCGCGCGTTCGTGGAGTCGCAGGCCTCCCCGCGAGCGGTCGCCGAGCGCTACGCGAACCTCGTGCACGAGATCCGGCGGTCGAAGCGCTGAAATCACCCACTTTGTCGGGTGACCCCGTAATCGGGTCCACCCGCAGGTAGCCTCCCTTCCTCGTGGGTAAGGCATCGTCAGCCAAGAAAGTCGCTCGTTTGGCCCAGAAGGGCAAGGGGCGCAAGGTTCGTTTCCAGGGCGGGACGTTGTTCCCCGCCGTCATCGTGGGCATCTCCGTGGTCGGGTTGGCTCTCATCGTGTATTCGCGATCCTCGATCCCGAACCAGAACGTTCCCCCGACGGTCGAGGATCACTGGCACGCCTCGTACGGCTTCTATGCCTGCGACGCGTGGCTCCCCGATCTCCAGGGCAACAAGGAAGAACTCGATTCGGCCGGCCAGTTGGCCAACGATGGTTTCCGTCGCACCGGAATCCACAGCCACGACGACGGAGTCATCCACTGGCACGCGTATACGTCGGCGGCCACCGGTCGCAATGCCAAGCTCGGCGTCTTCCTCGACGTGTACGGCGTGAAGGTCTCCGACACCAAGATCGAATTCCCCGCCGATCAGGGTGGTGCCGTGTACGAAGAAGGCGTCACGAAGTGCACGGTCGACGGCAAGGAAGTCGACGGTGAAGTCGTCGTGTACGCCTTCGACGCCTACGACAACGGCGACGACTACTCGACCTACATCACGAACTTCGATCAGATCCGTCTGAAGAACGATGCGATGGCTTTCTCGATCGTCTTCGCTCCGGCCGGATCCGACCCCGAACTGCCGCCGTCGGCCGCATCGTTGCCCGAGTTGGGTGCCGCGGACATGGGCACGAACGTGACCACGACGGTTGCCGGCGATGCCAGCACCACCACCGTTGCCGGCGATGCCAGCACCACCACCGTGCCGGCCTCCACCACCACGAGTCCTTGATGCGCGCGGTCGTCTTGGTGGGCGGGTTCGGCACTCGGCTGCGCCCCTTGACCCTGACGACTCCCAAACCGATGTTGCCGGTCGGGCACCGACCGATCGTGGAGAATCTGGTGCGCATGTTGTCCACGGCGGGGATCACCGAGGTCGTTCTCGGTCTGGGTTTCAAACCCGAGCCCTTCGTCGCGGCCTTCCCCGACGGAGAGTGCGCCGGGGTCCGTCTCCATTACGCGGTCGAACCCGAGCCTCTGGACACCGCCGGAGCCATCAAGTTCGCCGCCGAGCACGCCGGTATCGACGACACCTTCGTGGTCGTGAACGGTGACGTGCTCACCGATCTCGACGTCTCGGCCTTGATCGCCTTCCATCGCTCCACGGGCGCCGAGGCCACCATTCACCTCACTCCGGTCCAGGATCCCTCGGCCTACGGAGTGGTGGCATTGGCCGAGGATGGACGGGTGGAACGATTCGTCGAGAAGCCCGCGCCGGGTACCGCCCCGAGCAACTTGATCAACGCCGGCACCTACGTCCTCGAACCGTCGGTGTTGGCGCGCATTCCGTCGGGACGCAAGGTGTCCATCGAACGCGAGACGTTCCCGAGCATCGTGGCCGACGGTCGACTGTTCGCCATGTCCACCGATGATTACTGGATCGACACCGGCCGTCCCGAGCCGTACCTGCGGGCGAATCTCGACATGATCGACGGCGTGCGCCGTACGTTGCGGGCCGACGGGGTCCAGGACGGAGCACGGGTGGACGGCAGTGCGCGGGTCTCCCACAGCTTGATCTCTCGCGGAGCGGTGGTGGGCTCCGCGGCGGTGATCGAGGACTCCGTCGTTCTCGGATCGGCGGTCATCGATGACGGTGCGGTGATCAAGGGTTCCATCGTGATGGGTCGGGTCGGCCGGGCGTCGACCATCATCGACACGGTGGTGGGCGCCGAGGGTCGAGTGGAAGACGGTGTCGTTCTGTCCCACGCCTTCGTGCCCGATCCCAACGCGGTGAAGTAGCTCGTGAAGAACGCCCCGAAGCCCTCGCTGCCGGCATCGGTGATGGTCGTGGGTGGTGCCGGGTTTCTCGGGTCCCACACGGTCGATCGACTCTTGTCCGAGGGCGTTCGGGTTTCGGTGGTCGACGACTTGTCCACCGGCAGTCTGCCCAACTTGTCCGAGGCCCGTGGAAACGCGGTTCCGGGATCGTTGGGGATCGACACGGTGGATGCCGGCATCGCCGAGTTCGCCGAACTCGTACGACGTCGTTCCCCCGACGTTCTGGTGCTCTGCGCGGCGTTCCTCGGATCCCACGATGACGCGCTGGCGGCCGGTCGTTCGTACGCGCTCGTGCTGTCGGTGTTGGAGGCGTGTCGCGCGGCACAAGTGGGGAAAATCGTCGTCGTCGTTCCCGGTGATCTGCTGTACGGCGAGGTGCCGGCGCGCGAACTGCCGGTGAAGGAGGATCGCCCCCTGCGGCCCGTCGGGTCACTCGGGGTGACCGCCGCGGCGACCCTGGAGTTGTTGGACCTGTATCGACGCGATCACGGGCTGGACTTCACCGCTCTGGCCGTTTCGACGCTCTATGGTCCGCGACAGAGCCCCGCGGGTGGTGTCGTGGCCGAGTTCTTGTCCGCGCATCGGAACGGGGTGCCGCCCGTCGTTCGTGGTGACGGCCGGCGCACACTCGACGTCGTGTACGTGGCCGATGCGGTCGACGCGATCTTTCGCGCCCTCACGCGGGGAAGCGGCTTGTTGCTGCACGTGTCGACGGGCGAACAGACCGGACTGCGTTCGATCCTCCAGACGATCGGCATCGAGACGGTGGTGTCCGAAAAAGTGGCCGGTCGCACGATCGGGCGCATGGCCCTGTCTCCGGCGCGCGCCCGGCTTCATCTCGGGTGGGTGCCCTGGACCGGACTGGCCGAGGGCATCGCGTCCACCATCACGGCGAACGACTGAGAGACCTCAGCGGAAGAGGTCCTCCTGTGGGGGTCGCACGATCTCGCGTATCGACGACTCGCGAAACCAGGACGGATCGACGCCACGCACCACGGCCACGGGAATCCCGCTCGACTTCCCCATCACCAATTCGGCGGCGCAGGCGATCTCGTCGGCCGCACAGACCTCGGTCACCTGCATCATGCGTCCGAGTGCGTCCGGGGTGCCACGGAGATCGACCACGGCCGCCACACCGGCGACTCCGATGGCCACGTCGGTCAGTCCCTTGCGCCAGGGTCGACCGAAGGTGTCCGAGACGATCACGCCGATCGAGACGCCGAGTCGCGCCTTCACGATGTCGCGAATTCGTCGCGCCGAGCGGTCGCTGTCGATCGGCAAGAGAGCGGCCCACCCGCGTTCGACGTTGGAGAGGTCGATGCCACTGTTGGCGCACACGAAACCGTGTCTGGTCTCGGTGATGATCAAGTCACCTCGTCGACGCACGATGCGAACGGACTCGTCCTCCACGAGCGCTTTGTGCGAGAGCGGGTCGTCGGCGTCGATGGCCACCATGCGACCCTCGGCCTTGGACACCACCTTCTGCGTCACGACGAGCACGTCGCCGTCCCGCAACGGACCGTTCGGTTCGTCGCGACACGCATCGGCGATGATCTCGCCCAATTGATCGTCGGGTCGGATCTCACCGATACCGACGACTCCCCACGCGCTGAGGCGTGGTGGCGTGCTGGATGGTGTCGGTTCATCGGCCATGTGGGGCTCCTTCGCGGGCGGCGGTCAAGGTGATGTCGGCGAGTGCGCGGGTGACCTCGGGAGTACGCATGATGGTGTCGGTCACCACGCAACGGACCCCGCAGTCCTCGACCTCGGTTCGGCGGTCGGCATCGCGCTCGTCGATGACGAGGGTGGCGCACACCGGGGCGTACAGCCGGGCCACTCCCACCACCGACGCCTCGAAGCCGAGTTCGGTGAGCATGCGATCGGCGGGACCTTTCAGGGCCGAGCCGGCGACGATCGGCGAGATGGCCGCGACCCGTTCGCGGTTGGCGGTCAATGCCCGGTCCACTCCGTCGAGGGCCCGGATGGGGCCGATCGACACCAGGGGATTCGACGGCGCGATGATGACGACCTCCGACGAGTTGATCGTGTCGACGAAGGTCGGTCGGGCGTGCTCCGCGCCGTCGAATCGGATGCCGGTCACCGGGACGGCATGGCGGCGCTTCACGAAGTACTCCTGGAAGCCCACGGTCGTGACGACGCCGTTGTCGACGATGTCGACCATGGTGCGAACGCGATCGTCGGTCATCGGGACGACCCGCACGTCGAGGCCCCAGGCGCGGGCGATCTCGTCGGTCACCTCGCTGAGCGTGGCACCCTCCGTGAGCCGGGCGGTTCGATAAAAGTGCGTGGCCAGGTCGCGGTCGCCGAGGTTGAACCAGTCGGGTGCGGCGCCCGATCCGACCGGTCGGACGGCGGCGTAACGCGCCAGGTTTTCCATGGCGATCCAGGACTCCTCGGCCAGGCCCCATCCCCGGTCGGGGTCGATGGCACCCGCCACCGTGTACGTCACCGTGTCGATGTCCGGGGAAATGGACAGCCCGTGCAACTCCGTGTCGTCGCCGGTGTTGACCACGGCGGTCACCAGGGACGGATCGACCGCCAGCACGAGTCCGCGCAGGAATCGAGCGGCACCGACGCCACCGGCCAGGACTGTGATCACGGGGTCATTCTTGCCGGTTCACGCGCCATTGGCGAGATCCCGGTAGAGGTGTTCGAGCTCCTGCGCGGTGCGCGACCACTCGAACAGAGCGGTTCGCTGTCGTCCATCCTCGATCATTCGGGCGCGCCGCTCGTCGTCGGTGAGGGCGGTGACGAGGGATTCGAGCCATGCGGCACGGTCGCTCGGCGGGCACAACAACGCGGCGTCGCCGGCGACCTCGGGGATGGATCCGGCCGTCGAGGCCACCACGGGGACGCCCGTTGCCATCGCTTCCAGGACGGGGAACCCGAAGCCCTCGTCGAGTGAGGGATACGCGATGACGCGGGCCCGGTGGTAGAGGCGACCGATCGTGGCGTCGTCCACCCGTCCGAGAACGTGAACTCTCGCGCGCGCGGCGGAACCCAAACGGTTCACCGTGGCGTGCACGGCGGCGGAATCGTCTCCGTCGCCGCCGGCGATCACCAGTCGAGCCGACGGAACGACACCGACCAGGTCGTCCATCAACGACACGAGGAACGGAAGATTCTTGCGTCGCTCCGAGGTTCCGATCGAGACGATGACGTCCCCGTCGTCGGGCACGCCGATCGCAGGGTTGTTCGTCGCGTCATCGATCGGGGTGATGGTGGTCGGTGCGCCGAGATGAATGACCGTGATGGGGGCGTCGGGAAAGTGCGAGCGCAGACGCTCGGCGGTGGCGTGCGACGAAGCGTGCACGTGGGCGCCGGTGTCGATGGCGCGACGCATCGCGTTCATCATCAGTCCGATGTCACGATGCACGGCCCCCGGATGTTCGAGAGCCCAACAGTCGTACACCGTGACGAGACGGGGGTGACGTGACGGGGGGACCACGTAGTTGGTTCCGTGCACCAACGCGACGTCACCGAGATGTCGATCCGGTCGGGGATGGTCGAAGCGACCCCACGCTCGAAGCGCCAGGGCCGCCGGATACGGAAGACGAACGGTGTCGGCGCGCAACGCCGCGCGGAAACTCAGGACGTACGGGACGATGTCGACGGTGCTGTGCGCCGCCATCGCCTCGACGGCGCGACCGACGCCGGTGATGGGACCGTGCAGGGGTCCGGTATCGAAGGCCACGCGCATCATCAGGGGCGAGGCTAGGTCCCGCACCGTAGGATGCTGGGCAACAGGTCCGGTCGGGCCGTGTACGAGGAGATCCCCATGCCCCGCGCGTTCATCACTGGAGTCACCGGCCAGGACGGCCAACATCTGGCCGAGTTCCTGCACGGCAAGGGGTACCAGGTGTTCGGCATGGTCAAGGGGCAGAACAATCCCAAGGCCGACCTGTTGCGTGATCATTTCCCGTACGTGGAGATCGTCCCCGGCGACCTGGCGGATCTGCCGTCGTTGGTGAAGGCCATGGAGGTCGCCCAACCCGACGAGGTCTACAACCTGGCCGCCATCTCGTTCGTGGCCCTGTCGTGGAACCAGGCGGAATTGACGGCCAATCTCACCGGCACCGGGGTGTTGCGCATGCTCGAGGCGGTGCGCATGGTCGGTGGCGCCACCGAGAACAAGATCCGCTTCTATCAAGCGTCGTCGTCGGAGATGTTCGGCAAGGTTCGTGAGACGCCCCAGACCGAGAGGACCCCGTTCCATCCTCGCTCGCCCTACGGGTGCGCGAAGGTGTTCGGTCACGACATCACCGTCAACTATCGCGAGAGCTACGGCCTGTGGGCCTGCTCGGGAATTCTCTTCAATCACGAGGGGCCGCGACGCGGGGTCGAGTTCGTCACCCGCAAGGTGACCAACGCCGCCGCGCGCATCAAACTCGGTTTGCAGAACGAGTTGGTGATGGGCAATCTCGATGCCAAGCGCGATTGGGGCTACGCCGGCGATTACGTGAAGGCCATGTGGCTGATGCTCCAGCAAGATGAGCCCGATGATTACGTCATTGCCACCGGCGAGACCCACACCATCGAGGAATTGGTGGAGCGGGCCTTCGCCGAAGTGGGCATCGACGATTGGAAGAAGTACGTCCGACAGGACCCCAAGTTCTTCCGACCCGCCGAGGTCGATCTGTTGATCGGCGACGCGACCAAGGCCCGCGAGAAACTCGGTTGGACCCCCGAGGTGGATTTCCCGTCGTTGGTCAAGATGATGGTGACGAACGATCTGGCGATCGAGGCCGCGCGCGCCGGACTTCCGATCCCGTCCTGAGCGGCGTTCGCCTCGCGAGGCGCGGTCAGGCCTCGAAGGGGCGATCCGACAACGCCTCCAGCACCGAGCCCTCGTCGATGGTGGCGCCGTGCGCCAACAGCTGTCGCAAGGAACCCACGAAGACGACGAGGGCCACCAGCGAACTGGCGACGAGGCCGATCTCGACGCGCAGGTAGAGATCGTCCGCCGACAGCCACGTCGTGAGGAGGAAGGTGAGCATGCCGGCGAGCCAACCGAGCGCCACCCGCGCGTGCCCGTGCAGGGCGATCACCGCTTGGGCGGTGGCCAGAGCGATCATGTAGATCGCGCTTCCGATGGCCAACATCGTCAGGGTCCGGCGATCGAGTCCGCCGTCGTAGAGAAGATCGAGAACGTCGGGTCCGACGGCGAACGAGCCGCCGACTCCGATGGCGCCGACACTCAGGACGACGAACATCAAACGACGAAAACCCCCACGGAACTCGGTGAGGTCGCCGGCGGCGGCCAGGCGCGCCAAGCGCGGGAGCAAGGCGGCCTGCACCGCCTGAAAGAGGAACAGCGGGATGCGGGCCAGCAGAACACCGTTGCCGAAACGCGTGACCTCGTCGCGTTGTGAGCCGTTGGCGAGCACGTCGATGGCGATCGGGCCCGCGTTCACCAGACCGGCGCCCATGATCGACCCGATGAGCAGCCAGCCGAGGTTCGATGTCACCTCGCTCCATTCGGCGGGTGGACCATCGTTGGTGCGCAGCTGTCCGCGTGCGCCGACGATGAGCACCCCGGTGAGGGGGGCCAACGCCACGAGCATGGCGTAGGCGCCGACATCGTGCACGTCGAGTTGCCACAAGATGACGCAGCCGACGATGCGCACGAATCCGTCGGCACCCATCACCATTCCGTACGCCGCGAAACGTCCTTCGCCCGAACAGATTCCCCGCGCCAAGTGGGCCGGGGCGTACGAGACGAAGGCGATGATCAGGGCCAGCGTGACGAGTCCGTAACCCTCGAAGAACTCGCGGGTGGCCACCGGGCCGAGCGCGGCCACGGCCCCCGACACGGCCACGGTGATACCGACACCGAGCGGGACGATGCGCCGAACCACCGGCGTGCCACCCAACGACAGGGCGCGCCGGTGGGCCAGGGCGCGACCCATTTCCTGTTCCAACGGCAAGAAGAAGCCGGGGGCCAAGGCGAAGGTGGCGAACCACAAAGCGACGATGGGCTTGAAGTCGTCCTTGCCCAAGGCCTCCTGTCCGACCTTGAAGAAGGCGTAGCTGGAGATGCCGGCCACGAGCAGGCCGATGCCCACCGCGATCGTGCCCTCGGGGAGGGGGACGCGCGACGAGGCGTCGCTCGTCGGGGCGGGGGAGTCGGCTTCACCACTCAAGAACCTCAACCCTAGCGATGGGGGTCGGTCCGAGGGGATGATGAATGCCCTGCACAGCGGTCTGCCTCACCCCGCGCGAGCAGGAACTCGACCCGTTCGGCTGGTCGGGTGAACCCGGCTCATCGCGGTCGACGGGTAGCCTTCGCCCCACCTTGGAGAACGAGTTGGAGCCTCATCTTTCCGACGACGACCGCGAGGATGCCGTCGCCACCGCCCCTGCCGCTCCCGGCGTGGTGGCGGCTCTCGTCGTCCATTCTCCCACCGAGGCCCTCGGGGAGTGCCTGGACTCCTTGAAGGCCCAGGATTACCCGAACCTGCAAACCCTGGTTCTGGTGACCGGCTCGGCGCCCGAGGACGTGGCCCTGGTGAACGGCCTGGTCGAGGCCCGCTCGATGGCGGCCCACGTGCGCCACGTCGGCTCGAACCCCGGTTTCGCCGCGGTGGCCAATTCGGTGGTCCGACTGGTTCAGGGCGACAGCGGCTTCTTTCTGTTCCTGCACGACGATGTGGCGCTCGATCCCGACGCCGTGCGCTTGATGGTCGAAGAGTTGTACCGCTCGAACGCGGGCCTGGTCGGCCCGAAGATCGTGGAGTGGGATGACGTTCGTCGGTTGCAGATGGTCGGATTCGACGCGGATCGCTTCGGAGAGCTCGACAGTGCGATCGAGGAACACGAGATCGACCAGGAGCAACACGATGCGGTGCGCGACGTTTTCGTGTTGCCCAGTGCCTGCCTGCTCGTTCGGGCGGACCTCTTCCGAGAGATGGGTGGATTCGAGGAGTCGATCGAGTTCCACGGTGAGGATCTCGACCTGTGTTGGCGTGCGCATCTGATGGGAGCCCGTGTGGTGGTGGCTCCGGCGGCGCGGGTGCGGCATCGAGGGGGACTACGCGACCGACGTCCGGACCTGTCGCACGTGGCGATGGACGCGCGTCACCGTTTGTCGACGGTCGCGTCACTCACCGGTGCCGCCCGGTCATTCGTCGTCGTTCCCGCCCTGATCGTGGTCACCCTGATCGAGGCGATCGTGTCTCTCGTGACCGGTCACGTGCGACGAGCTTCCACCGAAGTGGGCGCGCTCTTGATGGCTCCGCGCGACACCGTGTCGATTCTGCGACGCCGTCGCCGTGTCGCGGCATTGCGTCGCATCCCTGACCGTGAGATCGCCGACCTGCAGGTGCGCGGAAGTGTTCGCTGGCGACGGGTCGTGCGCGGTCGGCAACGATCGGCTGGTCCCGCCGCCGATCGTGGTACGTCGGACGACGCGGGGTCCCGTGAGCCCGTCGCTGTCGCGGCATGGTTCGTGCTGTGGGCCCTGTTGCTCGTCGGCGCGCGCGATCTGATCGCCGGTGGTGTCGCCTCGATCGCCGACATGATGCCGTGGGCGGACTCGCCACGTGATCTCGTTCGTTCGTATCTGTCGGGCTGGTGGGACAAGGACCTCGGAGCCACGACGGCGCAACCGACCGGCAACCTGCTGATGGCTCTGGCCGGTGTTCTCACGCTGGGTCATCCGGCGTTGGCTCAGACGATGGCGATCATCGGACTCGTGGCCGCGGGATGGTTGGGCGCCTCGCGGTTGTGCGCCGTGGCGTCGGTGCCGCGGGCCCGCCTCATCGGCACCATCGCCTACGCGGCCGTTCCGCTTCCCTACGCCGCCGTGGCCGCGGGGCGTCTGCAAGCGCTGATCGCCTACGCCGTACTGCCGTGGGCGTTGCACTTGATGCGATTGTTCGGTGGTCTCGGCCTCCCGCGTGGTGATGTCGTCGACCATCCCGACACCGCCACGAGAGTGCGCGTCGTGTCGGCGTTCGCTCTCTTGATGAGTGTCACGGCGGCGTTCACGCCCTCGGTGATGTTGGTCGTCCTCGTGTGCGCGCTGCTCTGGATCCTGGCGACGGTGCTGGCGGGTGGATCGTCGCGCGCGGCGGGTCTGGGGATCGCCGCGGTGTTGGTGTCCATCGTGGCCGCGGTGGTGGTGAACCTGCCCTGGATGACGCGTTACCTGGCGTCGGACGGCTGGCGCGCCTTCATCGGGTCGCGCACCGGATCCGACCTCGGGGTCTGGCAACTCCTGCGCTTCGGCATCGGCCCGTCCGCGCTCGGTGGTCTCGTCATCTTGCTCTTCGTTCCCGCACTCGTGGCGCCCTTCGTGTCGCGGGGGTGGCGTTTCGTGTGGGCGATGCGCGCGGCCGTGTTGATCGCCGGCTCGATGTTGCTGGCCGTGCTCGGACAGCGCTCGTCGTTCCCCGTCGACCTACCCGAGCCCGGCGTGTTGCTGGCCCCGGCCGCGGTCGGTGTGGCCCTCGGAGTGTCGATGGTCTGGGTGGTCTTCGGGGCCGACGTTCGAGGAGCACGATTCGGCCTGCGTCAACCGGTGGCGCTCGTCTCGTTGGCGTGCATTCCCCTCGGTCTCGTTCCGGCCTTGGCGGTGGCCAGCGATGGTCGATGGCAACAACCCGACACCACCTTCTCCGAGCAGATGACCGAATTGTTGGCCACCGACGATCTGGGCGGATTCAGGGTTCTGATCATCGGTGACGAACGATTGATCCCCGGTGCGTCGCACGAGATCGGCGCGGGCCTCGGCTATTCGGTCGTCGAATCCGGCTGGCTCGACGCCGACGATCTGTGGACCCCGGCGCCCGACGATGTCGATCGCTACCTCGAACCGCTGATCGAAGCGGTGGCGTCCGGAGCGACCGACCGCGTCGGTCGCTTGATGGCGCCGCTCGGGGTGCGTTACGTGGTGATCCCCGTGGTGGATCGGGTGATCTCGACCACGCGTGATCCCCTCCCCGTTCCGGACGGATTGGTGGAATCCTTCGGCGCTCAACTCGACTTCCGCCGCAAGTTCTCTCCGGCCAGCATGATCGTCTTCGAGAATCAGCAAGTGATCCCCACGGTGTCGATCCTGACCGCGGCGGGGTCCGACGCCGCCTCGTCGGGTGGCGACGAAGCTCTGGCGGTCGTCGACATGTCGGGCGCCACACCCGTGTCGACGCTGGCGAGTCCGTGGTCGACCGTGTCCGAAACGGTTCCCGCGGGCACGCTCCACCTCGGGGTTCCGCTGGACGGGAACTGGTCGGTCGCCGTCGACGGCCGGGCGATCGACGTCGGCGCCTCGTTCGGCTCGGTGATGTCGGCCACCATCGTCGAACCCGGCGTGCTCGCGTTGTCCCACGACCGTCCCCTCTCGAGAGTCCTGTGGGTGCTCGCACAGTTGATGCTGTGGTCGATCCTCGTGGTGGGGTGGCGTCAGCCCCGGAACCTGCGGCGTCGGGCTTCGTCGCGCACCGCCGTGGCCGTGGACGACTCGCCGATCATCGCGATGGAGGATCGTCCGTGAACCTGCGTCGCGTCACTCCGTTCGTACTCGTCGCCGTGGCGATCGGGGCGATCGTGTACGCCGACGACGGCGCGCGATCCGACGCAACGCCGACGTTCTCCGTGTTCGATTCGGCGGGAACTCCGGTCATTCCCGGTGACGAGTCCTCGATCACCACATCGTGGTTCTGCGGTGGCACGTCGGCGGCCGGAGACAGTGGCAGCGGGCTGTACTCCGGTGAGATCGTTCTGTCGAATCCCACCGACGTGGCGGTGCAGGGAACCGTGACGGTCTTGACCGCCGATGGTGAACCGGTCGAGTCTCCCGTGGTCGTCGATCCACGCGGTCAGACGATCATCGACGTTCGTTCGCTCGTGGACTCGTCGTACGCGTCGACGGTCGTCGAATTGGACTCCTCGTTCGTGGCGGTCGAGCAGAGAGCCCTGCACCCGGCGGGTTCGGCCGTGGCGCCGTGCGCCAACGCCACGTCCGATGAGTGGCACTTCGCCGACGGTTTCACCTTCGACGGATCCGACTTCCGTTTGATCCTGACCAACCCGTACTTGTCGGCCGCCATCGTCAACGTGTCGGTGGCCACCGAGGACGGACCCCGCACGCCGTCGAACCTCCAGGGTTATGTCGTTCCCGCTCGGTCGATTCGGGTGGTGAACGTCGCCGAGGCCGGCTTCCGCGACGAAAAGGTGTTGGCGGTGTCGGTGGTGGCGGAATCGGGTCGCTTCGTGGCGGCCAAGGACCAGCATTACCTCGGTGGTGGACGACTGGGGCACATCAATGCACTCGGCGCTCCGGCGGCCTCCAGCCAATGGTGGTTCGCCGATGGCGAAAAGGGCCCCGGAATCTCGGAGCGTTATTCGATCTACAACCCGACCGACGAGGTCGCCCAGGCCTCGGTGTTGGTCCTGGGATTGGGGCAAGTCGACACCACGTTGCCTCCCGCCTCGTTGTCGGTCCCGGCCCACGAGGTGGTCACCGTGGACACTTCGACCATCGAGGGATTGCCCGACGGTGCACACGCCATGCTGATCTCGAGCGAAACCGGATCGGATCTGGTGGTCGAACGCGTGATCACGCGTCCCGCCGCCGACTACGTCGCGACCACCACCGTGCTCGGTGTGATGGGTGGGTACACCTCCGAGCGCTGGCGCATACCGACCAGCACCTCCATCGCCATCGAGGACGTGTTGATCGTGTTGAACACCTCGGGCGAGTCCGGAACCTTCACCGTCTTTTCGGTCGGACCGGGAGGCGAAGAACCGGTTCCCGGTTTGACCGATGTCGTTCTGGGTCCCAACTCCGTCGTCTCCGTCGACCTGATCGATCCACTCGCGTTCGGTCGACCGTTGGTGGTCGCCGGCGATCGTCCCTTGGTCGTGGAGCGCCGTCTCGAGCGCACCGCCACCTTGCGCGGACGCAGCGGTTCGTTGGCATTCCCGGAGTGATCGACGTGCAGTTCCTGATCGCCGCTTCCATCGCCGTCGGGGTCTCCCTGATGGCTCTGTTGTTGCGTCGTTCGCGACGAGCCGACGCCCCGACCCAGAAGACCTGGAGCGTGCCGACGCAGATGGATCCCCTCGATCTGGCTCTCGGGGATGCCGAGTGGTCGATCGTCGTCTTCACATCGGGGACGTGTCACGTGTGTGCCGACGTGGCCGCCAAGGCCGACGCGTTGCGCAGTCGCAAGGTGTCGGTCCGCGAGATCGAGTACGCGTCCGATCGCGCCGTGCACGAGAAATACCGCATCGACGCCGTGCCGACGTTGGTGGTGTGCGACCGCGCGGGAGTCGTACGACATTCCATTCTCGGACCGGTGACCGCCACGGATCTGTGGGCGGCCGTGGCGCGAGTTCGGGACCCCGACTCAGGGAACGAACCCGCGGGGTGCGAGAACCACTGATCAGTCGGCGACCTGGACGGGCAGGCTCGAGCCGTCACCCATGCCTTGTTGCACCAACTCGGCGACCTCGGTTCCGTCGATGGTTTCTTTCTCCAGCAACGCCGTGGCGACCAGGTCGAGGCCGCGGCGATGGGTGGTGAGGAGATCGACCGCCCGCTTTTCCTGGGTGGTGAGGATCTGGTTGATCTCCTCGTCCATCATGCGCGCGGTGTCGTCGCTGTACTCACGTCCGCCGGTCATCAGATCCTCGCCGAGGAAGACCTGCTGGTTGTTGTGCCACGCCATCGGGCCGACCTTGTCGCTCATGCCCCATTCGCGGACCATACGGCGAGCCAAGCCGGTGACGACCTCGAGGTCGTTGGCGGCACCGGTGGTCTGCTGTTGGAAGACCAATTGCTCGGCCACTCGTCCGCCGAGCGCCATGCAGATGCGATCGAGGATGTAGTCCTTGGAGAAACTGTGTCGCTCCTCGGGGAGCGTCTGGGTGACACCGAGAGCCATGCCCCGCGGGAGGATGGTCACCTTGTGGAGCGCATCGCCGTTCGGCAACACCGCCGCCAACACCGCGTGTCCGCCCTCGTGATACGCGGTCACGCGCTTCTCTTCGGCCGACAACACCAACGAATCACGTCGAGCACCCATCATGATGCGATCGCGGGCCGACTCGAAATCGATGCGCTCGATCTGGGCACTGCCACGCCGCACGGCGAAGAGAGCGGCCTCGTTGACGAGGTTGGCCAAGTCGGCGCCACTCATGCCCGGCGTGCCCTTGGCCATCACCTCGAGGTCGGCGTCGGGACCCATGCGCTTGTCGCGACTGTGAACCTTCAGGATCGCCAAGCGCTCCTCGAACTCGGGAAGCGGCACGACGATCTGACGATCGAAACGACCCGGACGGAGCAGGGCGGGATCGAGAATGTCGGGGCGGTTGGTGGCCGCGAGGATCACGATCCCCTCCGAGGTCTCGAATCCGTCCATTTCGGCGAGCATCTGGTTCAGGGTCTGCTCGCGTTCGTCGTGACCGCCACCGAGACCGGCGCCACGCTTGCGGCCGATCGAGTCGATCTCGTCGATGAAGATGATGGCGCGGCCCATCTTGCGGGCTTGTTGGAACAGATCGCGCACGCGACTGGCACCCACGCCGACGAACATCTCCATGAAATCCGATCCGGTGACCGACAAGAAACCCACGCCGGCCTCGCCGGCCACCGCGCGCGCGAACAAGGTCTTGCCGGTTCCGGGGGGCCCGACCAACAAGATCCCCTTGGGGACGCGGGCGCCGATCTCCTTGAATCGCTCGGGCATGCGCAAGAAGTCGACCACTTCCTTGATCTCGGTCTTGACGCCGTCGTAGCCGGCGACGTCGGCGAAGGTGGTCGACGGGCGATCGGCGTTGTAGGCCTTGGCGCGACTACGGCCGATCGACATCACGTTGCCCATCTGCCCGGACGCGCGACGATTCATCCAGACGAGGAATCCCATGATGAGCAGGAACGGCAACAGCAACGGGATGAGGCTGACGAGCCAGTTGGATTGCGGAGTGGTGGGGACGAAGTCGACGCCCTTGGCGCGCAACAACTCGCGGTCGCTCTCGTTGGGGAAGCCGGGCGGGGCGGTGGTGGAGAATTCCGACCCGTCGGTGAACGATCCGGTGATGCCCAACGTGGTGTTGTTCAGCTTGACCTCGTCCACCTTGCCGGCGTTGACCTGGGTGATGAAATCCTCGAAACCGATCTTCTCGCGGTCCGGACCGGGGAGCAACTGGGGTCCGAAGATGAGCAGGAGGATGATTCCCAGCAGAACCCACGGCGACCACTTGGGCATGGCGGGGCGCCCGTTCTTGCCGTCGGGGGACTGGTCGGGCCTGTTCGAGCCCGACTTCTGCGCCGTCGACGCCGGGCGACGGGTGCGACGCGGGGCTTCGGGCGACGGGGGCGGCGGGGGCGGCGGGGGAGTCGACTCGCTCATGGACCCATGTTACGACCACTCCGTGGCGGCGGTGTTGGCGGAGCCCACACCGGATATGTGTCATTCGCTGCCCCATCCACCCCGCTCGCCCGTCCTTCCCGTACCTTTTCGGGCATGCGTTCGTGCACGAGAAATGGATGTCGGGAAGAGGCACACGTGACGGTGGTCTTTCACTACGCCTCGTCGACGATCTGGGTCGACCACCTGGCCGATGAACGTCAGCCCAACGTGTACGAGTTCTGCTCGACGCATTGGCAGCGTTTTCAACCCCCGAGCGGCTGGTCGTTGGACGATCGCCGTCGCGCCGAGGTGCTGCCCTTCGTCCATCGTCTCGCCGGCTGAGCCGACGTGACGCGGTCGCATCCGGCAACGAACTCCACTCGATTCACGCTCGGGGTCGTCGCCGGAGCGTGGCTGGCCGCCTACGTGGTGGCCGTCCCGATTCAGGGTGTCATCATCGGAGTCGGCGGTTACGGAGGAGAACCTTCCGACACCTGGCCCACCGGTATCACCGCGTTGTCCGCGCTCTCGCTGTGGGCGTGCTTCATGGTGGCCGCCGTCGTGGTCTCGCGCCGGTTCGGTTCGGGGCGCTTCGCCGAGGACTTCCGCCTGACCTTCCGCGTCCGTGATCTGGTCGGCCTACCGATCGGCGCGGCCTGTCAAGTTCTCCTGATCCCGGCCGTCTACTGGCCGCTTCAACGGGTGTGGTCGGAGACGTTTCGCACCGAGGAACTCTCCGAGCGCGCCCAGGACCTCTGGGATCGCGCCGACGGCATGTGGCTCGTCGTGTTGGTGGCGGTGGTGGCGGTGGGAGCCCCCGTGGTCGAGGAGATCATTTATCGGGGCATGATCCAGCAGGCGTTGCAGTCGCGTCTCGACGACGTTCTGGCGGTGGTTCTCTCGGCGTTGTTCTTCGCGTTGATTCACCTCCAGCCGGTGGAGATCCCGGGTCTGTTCGTGTTCGGATTGGTGGCCGGAGCGTGCTTCATGCGCACCGGTCGACTGGGAATGTCGATCATGGTTCACGTCGCGTTCAACGCGACGGGACTCCTGCTCGTCGCCTGAAGCGGTTGTCGGAGTCGTGAGGAAACTCCGCGCTCGTCGTGGCAGGATTGGATCCGTATGACCGACCCCGAGGCTCCCGTCGACCCCGAATCGAGTGACGCCGAACCGATCGACGTCGACACCGACAGCAACCTGACGGATGACTCGGCCTCTCCTCGGGCATGGAACCCGTTCGTCGGTTGGGAGCGACCACGTCTGATCGCGTTCTGGGTGCGGGTGGCTTTGGTCGGTATCAGCACGATCGTGGCCATCAAAGTGGTCCAACCGTCGATGGTGCTCAAGGACACCACCCCCACCGGTGGCGACATGGGGGCTCACGTGTGGGGCCCGGCCTACTTGCGCGACAACCTCCTGCCGTGGCGGTTGAACGGATGGTCGATGGACTGGTACTCGGGACTTCCCGTCTACCGCTTCTACATGGTCGTGCCGGCGATCTTCATCGTGTTGTTGAACGTGATTCTTCCCTATGGTGTCGCGTTCAAGATCGTCGCCGTCGCCGGCATCGTCACTCTTCCCGTCTGTTGTTGGGCCTTCGGTCGTTTGGCGCGTTTCGCGTATCCGATCCCCGAAGTGTTCGCCGTCATCGGGCTCGTGTATCTGCTCGACGAGAGCTACACCATCTACGGCGGAAACGTGGCGTCCACGATGGCCGGCGAGTTCTCGTTCTCGATCTCGTTGTCGTTCGCCATGTTGGCCTTCGGTTACTTCGCCCGTGGAATGCAGACGGGCAAGCATCGGGTGGCGGCCGCGGTGTTCATGGCACTGGCGGTGCTGTCCCACGGGATCGTGGCCATTTACGTCGCGGTGGGTCTGTTGTTGATGGCGTTGCTCTGGATCGATCGCACGAAGTGGCGTTGGTTCGTCACCACGGCCGGCACGGGGGCCCTGTTGTCGGCTTTCTGGATCCTGCCCTTTCTCCTGAACCACGCCTACATGACCGACATGAAATACAAGGGCGAGCCGGGGAACGGATCGTTCACGTCGTACTGGGGCATGTTCTTCGCCCTGCCACCGTTCTGGAACTTCGTGATTCTCACTCTGGCCGTCATCGGTTTCGCCGCCATGATCGCCAAGCGCAACATCGCCGGGGTGTGGCTCGGGGTCACCGGATTGGTGTTCGCCGCCTTCGTGTATCTCTTCAACGACAGTCTCCCCGTGATCGGGTTGCTCTGGAATCCGCGATTGCTCCCGATGCTCAACATGTGCCGCTATCTGCTGGCCGCCATCGGCGCGATCGAGCTGGTGGCCGCGATCGTTCGATTGGTCGATCTCGAAGAGTTGACGGCCCGTTTTCGCCGTGACGGGGTGGTTCCCGCGGGTCTCGAGGCTCGTCACGAATCACGGATGTTCAACGCCCGCACGGGTGCCGCGATCGTGGGATCCCTGCTGGTGTTCGTCACCTTGGGATGGCGGTTCCAGGTGCTGCCCTTCGGGAGCATCTCCGACGAAGGTCAGGGGGCCGAGTACAACTGGGGACCATTCGAGGGCCCCGCGGGAAACAAGGGCTTCGTCGACGGTTGGGCCCGTTGGAACTTCAGCGGATACGAGGGCCGTTCGTCGTACGGCGAATACCACGACCTCGTGCAGACGATGAAGGGTCTGGGTGAGACCCGAGGGTGCGGGCGTGCCCTGTGGGAGAACTACGAGGGCAACGACAAGTACGGAACCACCATGGCCCTCATGTTGCTGCCCTTCTGGACCGATGGATGCATCGGATCGAGCGAGGGGCTCTTCTTCGAGGCCGCGGGGACGACGCCGTACCACTTCCTCGCGGCGGGGGCCATGTCCAAGCAATCGTCGAACCCGGTTCGCGAACTTCGCTACGTCAACAACGACCCCACCGTCGGTGTCTCGTACATGCAGGAACTCGGTGTCCGCTACTACATGGCCGTCACACCCGAAGCCATCGCGAAGGCCGATCAGTTGGAGCTCGACGGCGGCGGACTCACCACCATCGAGAAATCGGGACCATGGAAGGTGTACGAGGTGGCCGAATCCGAGATCGTCGTGCCGCTCGACACTCAACCCGTGGTGATCGAGGGCCGATCGGGAGATCAACGCGAACGTTGGCTCGAGCTCGGCACCAGCTGGTTGCAGAACCGCTCCGAGTGGGTCGCCCTGCCGGCGGCCGACGGACCGGCGCAGTGGCAGCGCGTGGCGGTCGACGTCGACATGGCGCGACGCGAAGGTGAGCCGGGCTCGGACGCGCGCAAGGTGGACGTGGTGGTACCCACCGACTCGATCACCGCGGTCGAGCTCGACGAGGTGACGGTGTCGAACCTCGACATCGGTCAGCAGTCCGTGTCCTTCGATGTCGACCGGATCGGTGTGCCCGTGCTCGTGCGCGTGAGTTACTTCCCCAACTGGAACGTGTCGGGGGCCGAAGGTCCGTACCGCGTCGCGCCGAACATGATGGTCGTGATCCCCACCTCGACATCGGTCGCGATGTCCTTCGAACCCAGCATCGTGGACCGTTTCGCCTACTTGCTAACAGTGATCGGTATCGGGGTGACGATCGTGATTTTCCGTCGCGATCGGCGGGCAAACCGGCAGGTCACGGCCGCCCTTGCCACAACCTGAACCGAGCCGGTCACGGACCCCCGATAGGGTGACCGTTCGTCATGGCCTCCAGTTCCCAGCTCGATCAGATCGTCAAGGCCTACGACATTCGGGGCACCGTTCCCGACCAACTCGACGCCGACATCGCGTACGCCTTGGGCGTGGGATTCGCCAAGTTCACGGCCGCTTCGGTGGCCATCGTCGGACGCGACATGCGTCCGTCGGGACCCGAGTTGACCGATGCCTTCGCTCGTGGATTGACGGAACACGGCATCGATGTCATCGACATCGGACTCGCGTCCACCGACATGCTCTACTTCGCCGCCGGCCGCCTCGACGCCCCGGGTGCCATCTTCACCGCGTCGCACAATCCCGCTCAATACAACGGCGCGAAGCTGTGCCTGGCCGGAGCGCGCCCCATCGGTGTGGACACGGGCCTGTCGGAGATCAAGGACATCGCTCGTCGCGTGCTCGACGGTGAGACCTTCGCCCCGGCGGCCAAAGCCGGTCGCACGACCGAGCGCGACCTGCTGTCGTCGTTCGCCGATCACGTGGTGTCCTTCATCGATCCCGCCACGTTGCGACCGATGCGAGTGGTGGCCGACACGGCCAACGGGATGGGCGGACTCGTGGTGCCCGCGGTGTTCGAGCGTCTGCCCCGTATCGAGATCGAAGTGATGTACGCCGAACTCGACGGCACCTTCCCCAATCACCCGGCGGACCCGTTGCAGTCCGTGAATCAGCGCGACCTCCAGGCGCGGGTCACCGCGGGCGGTTTCGACGTGGGCTTGGCCTTCGACGGCGACGCCGACCGAGTGTTCGTCGTCGACGAACTGGGTCGTGGGTTGTCCGGTTCGACCACCACGGCGATTCTCGCGGCGGGCATGCTGCGCAAGAATCCCGGAGCGACCATCCTGCACAATCTCATCTGCAGTCGATCGGTCTCCGAGGTCGTGCGCGAGAACGGCGGTGTCCCGGTTCGCACCAAGGTCGGTCACTCGTTCATCAAACAGGTCATGGCCGAAACCGGAGCGGTGTTCGGCGGAGAGCACTCGGCGCACTACTACTTCCGGGACAACTATCGCGCCGACAGCGGTTTGATCGCGACCATGCTGATGCTCGAGGAGATGAGTCGGGCCGGCGAGCCGCTGTCGACCATGCGGATTCCGTACGAGCGTTACTCATCGAGCGGCGAGATCAACACCCAAGTCGACGATCCGGCGGCGGTCATCGACGCCGTGTCGCGCGGCTACTCGTCGTTCCCTCAGGATCGACTCGACGGATTGACGGTGGATTGTGGCGATTGGTGGTTCAACCTGCGACCGTCGAACACCGAACCGCTGCTCCGCCTGAATCTCGAGGCGCCCGATCGTGACTCCTGCGACGACAAGGTGGCCGAACTCTTGGCCGCCATAACGTCGGTCTGAGATTGGTACCATCGGAGACCACCATGCCTCTCGATCCCGAACTTCTCACCGTTCTCGCCTGTCCCATCGACAAGGGGCCTCTTCATGTCCTCGACGACGAGGATGCGCTGTACAACGCCCGATTGAAGCGTCGGTACCACGTTCGCGAGGGCATCGCGGTCATGTTGGTGGACGAGTCCGAGGTGGTCTCCGACGCCGAGCACGAGCGGATCATGGCCAAAGTGGCCGCGTCCGGCGTGCGCACCACCGGCGCGGCCTGAGGTCCCATCCGCCCGCGCGGGCGAAGGACCCGTCTACACTGTCGCCATCGGGCTGACAGATCGGCGCCAGCAGGCCCCGGCCCGGGAGGGACATCGTCTCTTCCCGTTCATCCCCACTCACCTCCCGAGGAGAAATCATGTCGTCCACCACCGTGTCGTCCATGGCCGCCCGCAAGGACTTCCGCGTCGCCGATCTGTCGATGGCGCCGTTCGGCCGCAAGGAAATTCACTTGGCCGAGCACGAGATGCCCGGCTTGCGGGCCCTGCGCAAGGAATACGGCGCGAGCAAGCCGTTGAAGGGCGCGCGCATCTCGGGTTCGTTGCACATGACCATCCAGACCGCGGTGCTGATCGAGACCCTCGTCGAGTTGGGCGCCGAGGTTCGCTGGGCCTCGTGCAACATCTTCTCCACCCAGGATCATGCCGCGGCCGCGGTGGCCGTCGGTCCGAACGGCACGCTCGAGAACCCCGCGGGCGTTCCGGTGTTCGCGTGGAAGGGTGAGACGCTCGAGGAGTACTGGTGGTGCACCGAGCAGATGATGACGTGGCCCGATGGCGACGGTCCGAACATGATCCTCGACGACGGTGGTGACGCCACCCTGTTGCTGCACAAGGGCGTGGAATACGAGAAGTCGGGTGAAGTTCCCGACCCCACCACGGCAACGAACGCCGAGTTGGCGATCGTGCTCGGACTGCTGCAGCGCGGCCTCAAGCAGGACCCCACCAAGTGGACCCGCATGGCCGCCGGCATCAAGGGGGTCACCGAGGAGACCACCACCGGAGTGATGCGTCTGTACAAGATGCACGAGAAGGGCGAGTTGCTCTTCCCGGCCATCAACGTGAACGACTCGGTGACGAAGTCGAAGTTCGACAACTTGTACGGATGCCGTCACTCGTTGGTCGACGCCATCTGCCGCGCCACCGACATCATGATCGCCGGCAAGGTCGCCATGGTGTGCGGCTACGGCGACGTGGGCAAGGGTTGCGCCCAGTCGTTGCGTGGTCAAGGTGCGCGCGTGATCGTGTCCGAGGTCGACCCCATCAACGCACTGCAGGCGGCCATGGAGGGTTACGAGGTGACCACCATCGAGGACGTCGTCGGACAGGTGGACATCTTCGTGTCGGCCACCGGCAACGACCACATCATCACCGTCGATCACATGGCGCTCATGAAGCACAATGCCATCGTCTGCAACATCGGACACTTCGACTCCGAGATCGACATGGCCGGTCTGGCACGAAGTGGCGCCACGCGTGACGAACTGAAGCCGGGCACCGATCTGTGGTCGTTCCCCGACGGGCACTCGATCATCGTGTTGGCCGAAGGACGACTGGTGAACCTGGGGTGCGCCACCGGACACCCCAGTTTCGTCATGAGTTGCTCGTTCTCGAACCAGGTCATCGCGCAGGTCGAACTGTTCAACAACTTGCAGAACTACCCCCTCGGCGTCTACGTGCTTCCCAAGCATCTCGACGAGAAGGTGGCGGCCCTGCACCTCGGTGCTCTCGGCGTGAAGCTCACCAAGCTCACCGACGAGCAGGCCGACTACCTGGGTGTGAATCCCTCGGGCCCCTTCAAACCCGAGCGCTACCGCTACTGATGCGTTTTCTCGAGCGTCTGACCCGATGCATCGTCGGGTTGGCCTGCTTCGGAACCGGCATCACCTTGTTCCTGCAGTCGCATCTGGGTCTGCCGCCGTGGGACGTGTTCCACAAGGGCGTGTCCGAGAAGACCGACATCTCCATCGGAACGGTCATCATCGGTACCGGTGTTCTGCTGCTGGTGCTCTGGATCCCGTTGCGTCAACGTCCGGGTCTCGGCACCGTCTTGAACGCGCTCGAGATCGGATTGGTGGTGAACCTGGCCAAGGAGTTCATCGGAGAACCCGACCCCGTGTGGGCGCGTTCGCTGATGCTCGCCGGAGGCTTGTTGATCATCGCCTTCGGTTCGGCCCTGTACATCGGTGCCGGACTGGGACCGGGTCCGCGTGACGGGTTGATGATGGGACTGTCCGAACGAGGCGTCAGCGTGCGCGTGGCGCGAACCGTGATCGAGATCACGGTGGTGGTGGCAGGAGTGCTGCTCGGCGGATCGATCGGACCGGGCACGGTTTTGTTCGCGGTCGGAATCGGTCCCTTGGTTCAGTTGTTGCTGCCCCGATTCGACATCCGACC
>JAJTEQ010000055.1 GCA_021298195.1 Ilumatobacteraceae bacterium | reverse complement strand
CACGAAATCGATGCTCGGCTCCGAGAGTTCAGATGTCGTCGGCGCGACGCAACGCCTCGAGAACTCCGGGGTCGCCCGCACCCGCGAGCAACGACAAGGTCTCCTCGTTCGAACCCGCTCGACGACACATCTCGAGACCGATCCTCTCGTGATCGTGATAGTCCCGGAAACGTCGTGTCCGGGGGCCGACGATCGTGGCCAAAACGCGTCGACCGGTCGACAAGTCACTGAGCGCCTTGCCGACGTCGTGGAGCAACGCGGCCGCCACCTGTTCCCGACTGGCATCGGGTCGCGAAACGAGGAAACGACGAGCGACGAGAATCGCATGACGTCGGTCAGCCACCGTCATGTTCCCGAAAAGTTCTTTTTCGCCGGTCGACAACTGGGTCTCGACCCAAGCGGAGTCGACCGACGACGGTGGCGTCGAGGACAGCGAACCCCACCAACGCCGCATCAAGTGCACGGCACGACGAGTGGCCGGAGTCACCGGATCTCAGCTCCCCCGCCCGACCGCGGCCCGCGGATGGGCGGCCCGATACTGGTCGAACAGCCGTTCCTGGGACACCCGTGTGTACACCTGCGTGGTCGAGATGGATGCGTGCCCGAGCATCTCCTGGACGATGCGCAGATCGGCTCCGTGGTCGAGCATGTGTGTCGCGCACGAGTGTCGCAACACGTGGGGTGACAGGTGACTGGTCAAGCCGGCACGTTCGCCGTGACGCACGACGATGGCGTACGCGGCCTGCCGACCCAATCGTCCACCCCGATTGTTCAGGAACACGGCGTCGGCGTCGCCACGACGTGCCCACCGCAGCGGCGACAACGAATCACGGCCATGGGTCAACCAGCGATGCACCGCTTCGCGCGCGAGGCTGCCCACCGGCACCAGTCGCTCTTTCGATCCCTTTCCGTACAGACGAACCATTCCGGCCTCGAGATCGATGTCGCCGAGCGACAGACCACATAACTCCGAGATGCGTGCTCCGGAGGCGTACAACAATTCCAGCAAGGCCCGGTCCCGCAACGCCACCGGTTCGTCCCCGACGACGGCGGCCAACAACGATTCCACCTCTTCCTCGGTCAGGGGTTTGGGGATTCCCGCGGGCACCTTCACACCCTCGAAATCCGCGGTGGGGTCGTCGGCGCGGTGACTCTCGGTCACCATGAATCGATGGAAGGTGCGCACCGCGGCCATCTGTCGGGCCAGGCTGGATGCCGCCATGCCGGTGTCACGTCGCTGATTCACGAATCGCTCCACGTCGGTCGAGGTCACCCGATGGACGTCGGTCGACTGCTCCGACAGCCATCCGCAGTACGTGGTCAGGTCTCGTCGATACGCCGACAACGTGTTGGTGGAACGTCCCCGTTCGGCCGCCAACCAACCGAGGAACTCCTCCACCTCGAGCGGCACGACGTCGGGGATCATCGACGTCATCAGATCACATCGGCGTCGAGTCCGCGCACCAAGCGGTCGGCGAGCAACAACCCGATGGTGCTCTTGGCGTCGGCGATCTCGCCGGACACGACCATACCCACCGCGTCGGCGAAGGGAACGGTGAACACCTCCATGTGCGCCTCTTCGGGCCCGTGCATCTGGCGCCCCACGTGTCGTAGGTCGGTCGCCAGGTAGACGTGCAACACGGAATCGGTCATGCCGGTCGAGGGATAGAAGCGATGCAGCAGTCGCAACGACCCGGCGTCGTACCCGGTCTCCTCGATCAGCTCGCGCCGGGCGGTCTGCTCGGGATCCTCGCCATCGACGTCGCGCATGCCCGCGGGAACCTCGACGATTTCGCGGGCGAAGGCGGCGCGGTACTGACGTAGCAGCACGACCGAATGTGAACCATCCGGCTCGCGGATCAGCGGAACCACGGCCACCGCACCGGGCGAACGCACGATGTCACGGGTGAAGGTCTCGCCGGCGGGGTCGCGAAAGCTTCCGACGACCACTTCCCAGATGTACCCCCGGTAGACCGATTGGTCGCCGAGATGCTCGAACGACCCGCTGGTCACGCTCGGCCGACGTCGGCCGTGGCCCGCGAGGTCTCGGGACGATGCTCGGACCGATAGTGCAGCGAGGCGGCCATCATCTCGCGGAAGAGCGGGTGCGGGCGGTCCGGACGGCTCTTGAACTCGGGGTGCGCTTGGGTGCCCACCCAGAACGGATGGTCGGTGAGTTCGATGAACTCGACCAGGCGCTTGTCGGGCGAGGTGCCACTGCACAGGAATCCGGCGGCCTCGAAACGATTGCGGTACTGACTGTTGAACTCGTACCGGTGACGATGACGTTCGCTCACCACCGGCTCGCCGTAGGCCTTGGCCACCTTCGAACCCGGCTGCAACACGGCGTAGTACGCCCCGAGGCGCATGGTGCCGCCCTTGTCGGTCACGTCGCGTTGGTCGTTCATGATGTCGATCACCGGATGTTGGCTGCTGGGATCGAACTCGGTGGAGTGTGCGTCGCTCATGCCCAACACGTGGCGAGCGAACTCGATGGTCATCACCTGCATGCCCAGACACAAACCGAGGCACGGGACCTTGTTCACGCGCGCGTACTCGGCGGCGGCGATCTTGCCCTCGACACCGCGCACTCCGAATCCTCCGGGGATCACCATGCCGTCGAGTTCGGCCAAACGACCGGCGGCGAGCAGACCTTCCACTTCCTCGGCCTGAATCCAGTCGATCTCGACGTGAGCGCCGTGATGGAATCCGGCGTGTTTGATGCTCTCCACCACCGACAGGTACGCGTCGTGCAATTCGATGTACTTGCCGATCAGTCCGATGCGCACCGGTTTGGTGGCGTTCTCGACCTTGGTGACGACCTGCTCCCACGACGTGAGGTCGAGTTCGGCATCGATGCGCAACGTCTCGCACACCACCGTGTCCAGACCCTCGTCGTGCAACACGAGAGGCAACTCGTAGATGTTGCGCACGTCGGCGGCGTTCACCACCGCGCGCTCGTCGACGTCGCACAGGTTCGAGACTTTGCGCTTCAGGCTGGGGCTGAGGGGCTCCTCGCTGCGGCACACGATGATGTCGGGCTGAATTCCTCGGCTGCGCAACTCGGTGACGGAGTGCTGCGTCGGCTTCGTCTTTTGCTCGCCGGACGGCCCGATGAAGGGCACCAACGTGACGTGGATGTAACACACGTTGTCGCGACCGGCCTCCTTGCGATACTGCCGAATAGCCTCCAAAAACGGGAGGATTTCGATGTCACCCACGGTTCCACCGACCTCGGTGATCACCACATCGACGTCCTCGGTGGCCATACGACGAATACGCCGCTTGATCTCGTCGGTGATGTGCGGAATCACCTGAACCGTCTTGCCCAGGTAGTCGCCGCGTCGTTCGGCAGCCAGAACTGCTTGATAGATCGAGCCGGTGGTGGCATTCGAATTGCGCGTGAGATTCTCGTCGATGAATCGCTCGTAGTGGCCGAGGTCGAGATCGGTTTCGCCGCCGTCGTCGGTGACGAACACCTCACCGTGCTCGAACGGATTCATCGTGCCGGGATCGACGTTGATGTACGGATCGAGCTTCTGCATCGTCACGCGCAGACCCCGCAACTTCAAGAGACGGCCGAGCGACGAAGCGGTCAATCCCTTACCGAGCGAACTCGCGACACCTCCGGTCACGAAGATGTGCTTCGGCATGTCGACCTCCCGTTTCCCGATACTCGATCGAGCATCTACAACGGGAGATCACCATACCGTGTCGCTGACCTCCGCCCCGCCATTCCCGGGAAGGTTTCAGCCGGCCAACAGCTCGCGGGCATGGCGACGCGCCGCGGTGCTGTCGGGGCGCCCGGACAACATGCGGGCGATCTCGTCCACCCGATCGTTCCCCGTCACCGCATCAGCGGTGGCCCGGGTGCGTTCGGCGCCGTCGGCCGTGACGATGTCCTTGCGCACCACGATCTGCTGGTGGGCCACGGCGGCCACCTGGGCCAGGTGGGTGACCACGAACACCTGATGGGACTGGGCCAAGCGCGCCAGACACTGGGCGACCGCGGTGGCGGCCTGTCCGCCGATTCCGGCGTCCACTTCGTCGAAGATCAAGATGGGTGGACCATCGGTCAGAACCATGCGGATCGCGAGCATGGTGCGGGCCAGTTCGCCTCCCGAGGCCACCTTGGCCAACGGTGCCGGCGGACTGCCGGGGTTGGCGGCCAACAGGAACGTGATCTCGTCGGCAGGATCGTCACCCGACACCTCGATCTGAACCACGGCGCGCTCCATGGCCAAGTCGGCGAGATGGGCGGTGATCCGGCGACCGAGCGTGGTGGCGGCACCACGACGGGCGGCGGCCACCGCGGCG
This sequence comes from Ilumatobacteraceae bacterium, assembly GCA_021298195.1. Taxonomy (GTDB): domain Bacteria; phylum Actinomycetota; class Acidimicrobiia; order Acidimicrobiales; family Ilumatobacteraceae; genus Casp-actino8. Next base: position 8,526 of record JAJTEQ010000055.1, on the reverse strand, counting down.
GCGGCTTTGCGTTCGGCCTTCACGGCCGCCGATCGTTTGGTCTCCAACTCGGCCACCCGCACCTCGTGGGATTCCAGTTCGGCCAGACGCTGGGCGCTCTCGTCGCGGTAGGCCAGCACCTCGACCAGCGAGTCGCCGTACTTGCGCTGGAGTTCGCGAAGGTCCTGGCGACGGGCCCGAACCTCGGCCAGACGCTGCGGATCGTCCTCACAGGACTCGGTGACGGACCGGAGCTCGGACGCGATGTCGGCCACCTCGGCGGCCACGTCACGCAGTCGCCCCACCAACGCGCTGAAGGGCGCCCGATGGGCCAATCCGGCGATGGCGGAGCCCAGCGCGTCGGCGGCAGCTCCGTCGGCGTTGAGGGCCGCGATGGCGGTTTCACCGGCCTCACGGTGGGCGGTGGCGTCGGCCAACACGTCCTCGTCGGCCTCGAGTCGGCGATCCTCGTCGGGGTCGGTGATTCCCAGCGCCGAGATCTCCTGCACCTGGAAACGCAACAGGTCGATCTCGCGGGCCCGGGACTTGGCATCGCCTCCCAGGGTGGCCAAGGCGGCGTCGATCTCGGTGATGCGACCACGGGCCACACGTAATGGCTCGAGGTCGCTGCCGGCGAACTGGTCGAGGGAGGCTCGTTGCACGGCCACCGAGAGCAGACTCTGGTGGGTGTGCTGACCGTGCAGGTCGACCAAGGTGGCCCCGAGATCGGCCAACTGCGACACGGTGGCCAGTCGACCGTCGATGTAGGCCCGCGACCGACCATCGAGCGGCACCACTCGGGCCACGACGTGCTCGGTGTCACCCACCACGAAGCGACCCTCCACGCGGGCCTCGCCGGCTCCGGAACGCACCCGCGCGGCGTCGGCGCGACCACCCACCAACAACGAGATGGCCTCGATGAGCATGGTCTTGCCGGCCCCGGTCTCACCGGTGAGAACGACCAACCCGTCGGCAAAGACCAGATCGAGCCGATCGATGATGCCGAGGTCCTCGATATGCAGTTCGGTCAACACCGCGTCACCGATCCGACAGGCCGAACTTGGCTTTCAACGTTTGATGGAATCGTCGCGATTCGAGACGCACGAACAATGCGGGGTGATCGCTGGCCGAACAGGACACCGTGTCACCGGGCTGCAGAACCACGGCTTCTTGTCCGTCGACCGTCAGCCCCACCGGACGCTGACCCACCACTTCCACCTCGACGGCCTCGTCGGACCGCAGCACGAGCGATCGGTCGAACAGCATGTGCGGGGCCAACGGGGTGATGAGGATGGCTTCGTGCCCGGGCGAGATGACCGGACCCCGCGCCGACATGGAATACGCGGTGGATCCCGTGGGCGTGGCCACCAGGATGCCATCGGCTTGGTACGTGGTGAACGGCACACCGTCGATGTGCAAACGCAAGCGCACCGTTTGACCGGCATGCTGCTTCTCGAGTGAGGCCTCGTTCAGCGAGCGCCACCGACGAGTTCCCGACGCGGTGCGCGCCGTGACGTCGAGCACCAGACGTCGTTCGATCTCGACATTGTGCGCGAAGAATCGCGACAGAGCGGTCTCGAGGTTGGACGGCTCGACCTCGGCCAAGTAGCCGAGCAAACCGACGTTCACGCCGAGCACCGGCACCGGTGCGCCATCGAGCAACGTGACCGCGCGCAACATGGTGCCGTCTCCGCCGACGCTGACCACCAGCCCCAACTCGCCCGCACCGGCCACGGAGTCGACGATCTCGATGTCGTCGGAGCGCAGAACCGCCGCATCGGCGGCCACCGCCACCGGATGGTGACCGTGAGCGATCAGCCATCGGGCGGCCCGAGACGCGACATCGGCCGCATCGGGGCGCTCGGAGTTGCCGACGATCAGAACGTTCACGGATTCATCATCTCACGCGGGTGTGGCAGGACCGCATGCAAGAGGAACTCGCGGTTGCCCTCGGCGCCCGTGATCGGCGAGGGGACCACGTCGATCACCTGCAATCCGGCGGTTTCGCAGGATGTGCGCACCGCGGCCACCGCCTCGTCGTGCAGGGCCGGGTCGGTGATCACCCCGCGACCCTTCGACACGTCGCGCTTGCCCACCTCGAACTGGGGTTTCACCAACAGCACCAACACGCCCCCGGGTTTGCACACGCGCACCATGGCGGGAACCACCAACGTGAGGGAAATGAACGAGAGGTCGGCCACCACCATGTCGACCCCGCCACCGATGACGTCGGGCTGCACCTCGCGGATGTTGAATCGCTCGATCACCGTGACGCGCTCGTCGGCTCGGATGCGTGGATGCAACTGACCGTGACCCACGTCGAGCGCCACCACGTGCGCCGCGCCCCGCTGCAACAGGCAGTCGGTGAACCCGCCCGTGGACGCGCCCGCATCGAGCACGCGCCAACCGGTCACGTCGATACCGCGTTCCTCGAGAGCGGCGTCCAACTTCTCGCCACCCCGACTGACGAAACGCGGCGGTGGACCTTCGATCAACACGGCATCACCGGGATCCACTTGTCGCGCCGCCTTGTCGGCCACCGCGCCGTTCACCAACACCCGGCCCGCGTCGATCAACTCGACCGCGTCACGACGACTGGCCACCAGGCCCCGACGAACGAGATCGGCGTCGAGCCGTTGACGACGAGACACGAGGTACGACGATTTCAGGCGGTGGGCGCGGAACTCTTCTTGGCGACGGACTTCTTCGCGGCCGCCTTCTTTGTTGCGGGCTTCTTCGCCACCGGCTTCTTTGTTGCGACCTTCTTCGCGGCAGGCTTCGACGCCGTGCTCTTCTTCGCGGGCGACGGGGCGGGGGTGGAACCGGACGACTTGGACAATCCCTTCGCGGCCGCGGCCACCAGCAACGCGCGCGTCGCTTCCAGGTTCTTGTTCAGCGTCTCCACTTGCTTTTCCACTTGGTCGATGCGTACCACCAATCGACCGAGTTGCTTGGCCACTTCCTTCTGCACGTTCACCGAGAACTGTTCGGCCGAACGACGGGCAACTGCGGCGACCTCGGCGACGACCTTCTCGGCGTCACGACGTCGCTCGTCGCCGGCCTTCAACAGATCGCGCACGAACTTCTCGGCCGCGTCGGGGGCCATCGGCGTCACCGAATCGAGCAACTTTTTCAACGAGTTCTTGGACATCTGGTTCTTCGCCATGTCGTCACGCTATCCGTGTCACGACCGCCCGATTCCCAGTGTGCCGATCGGCTCACCCACCCAGAACGACCCGCGCCACGGCCGCCAGATCGGCGACGTCCACCCACGCCGTCGACCCCTCGAACCACGCCGGATCATCGGCGACGTTCAGGTGTGACGCGGTGACACCCGAACGCACCAACGCGTACCGACAACCCAAGGTGGTGGCGAAGGCGCCGTCGGTGCTCGGTCGGTCCCCCACCATGACCGCGGTCGCGTCCACTGCGGGCTCGATGGCGCGAACCACGTCGGCCATGGGTGGGTACGGCTTGCCCGTCACCACCGGCGAACAACCAGCCGCCGTGCTGATGGCGGCCAGGATGCTTCCGCCCCCGGGAATGGGACCGTCGGGAGTCGGATAGGTGGCATCGTCGTTGGTGCCCACCAGGCGCGCTCCGGAGCGGACCGCTCCCGACGCGCGTCGCATGATCTCGTAGTCGAAGTCACGATGGAACCCCACCAGCACCGTGTCCACGCGCGCGCCGCGATCCACGTCGTCGTGCGACACCACCTCGGCCCCCACCGTCGCCACCGCCTCGTGAATGCCGGGGCCGCCACAGATCAGCACGCGTTCGCCGTGTGCCAGCACGTGCGCCCCCGACATGGCCGAGGTCACCACGTCGCCCCGGGCGTCGATACCCACGCCGGCCAGCGCCTCTTCTTGCGCAGCCACGGTGGCCGACGAATTGTTGGTCACGAACAGCACCCGGTGACCGGCGGCGCGTAGACGGGCCACCGCCTCGCTCGATCCGGGAATGGGACGGTGCGCCAGCCACACCACTCCGTCGAGGTCGCACAGGATCACGGGCTTCATCGGGTAGTGATTCTGCCACTCGAGGTGACAACCTAGAGGGGTGCCCCGTTTCGAACCTTTCACCGCGCTGCGCTACACCACGACCGACCTGAACGCCGTGGCGGCACCGCCCTACGACGTGCTCTCGGAGTCCGACCGTGAGGAACTGGCGAACCGGCACCCGAACAACATCGTGCGCGTCGACGTGCCCCGCGAAGCCGACGGCCCCGGCCGGTACGACGCCGCCAACACCGTGTTGCGCGGCTGGGTGGCCGACGGCGTGCTGGTGCGCGACCCCCGACCGTCTTTCTCGATCTACCGCATGTCGTTCCGCGACGAATCCGGACGTCCCCGCACCACCGTCGGGGTCATCGGGGCCCTCGAGGTGGTGGACGAGGGAGCCGGCGGCGTGCTGCCCCACGAGCGCACCACGCCCAAGGCCAAGACGGACCGCCTCGATCTGACGCGCGCGACCCTCACCAACCTGTCACCGGTGTGGGGTCTGTCATTGGCTCGTGGTCTCACCGACCTGCTCACCGAGCCCGGCGAGGTGGTGGGCGTGGTCGAGGCCGAAGGTGTGGTGCACACCGTCGAACGCGTCGACGATCCGGCACGCGTGGCCGCCATCGCGGCGGCCGTGGGTGGGGCCGACGTGGTGATCGCCGACGGCCACCATCGCTACGCCATCAGCCGTACCTTCCGCGACGAGCAACGCGCCGCCGACACCGGCACCAAGGGCTCCGCCGAACTGACCATGACCTACATCGGCGAGCTCATCGAGGAGCAGTTGAGCGTGGACGCGATCCACCGGCTCTACACCGGCATCGACGCCGACGCGTTGCTGACCGCCCTCGGCGATTTCTTCGAACTGTCGCCGGCCGGCACGGTGGAGGCCTCCATCACCCACGAGATGCGCGACCGTGGTGCGCTGGTGTTCGTGCACGCCGACGGCACCGGCACGTACCTCACCCCCAAGGCCGACAGGTTCGCCGGAGTCCGCGACCTCGACGGTGCGCGACTGGAGCACGCCCTGGCTGACGTGGCCCACGAGGTGACCTACCAACACGGCGTCGGACTGGTGCGCGACATCGTGTCGTCGGGAGGTGCCGCGGCCGGGGTGCTGATTCGTCCGGTGACCGTGCGCGAGATTCAGCGCACCGCCGACGAGGGACTGCTGATGCCGCCGAAGTCGACGTTCTTCACACCCAAACTTCGCACCGGCCCGGTGATCCGCCCGCTCGATTGAGCGTTCGGATCAGGTGCGCGACGCCGCGAAGATGCCGGCGATGGCCCCGTCGAGCGTGGCGTTGAACTCGGCCTCGCTCTGCTGGGCCGACAGACCCTCGGTGAGCGCGCGCGAGAAGCTGGCGATGACGCCCGTGTTGCGCGACAGGCGCGCGTTGGACTCCTCACGGCTGTAGCCACCCGACAACGCCACCACCCGCAACACGCTGGGGTGCTTCACCAACTCGGTGTAGAAGTTGTCGGTCTCGGGCAGCGTCAGTTTCAACATGACCGGCTGGTCCGACGGCTGACGGTTCAGTTCGTCGAGCAGGGCCGCCTTCAACAGCGCTTCGGCCTCGGCCTTGTTCGGACTGTGGATGTCGACCTCGGGTTCGATGATGGGCACCAATCCGGCGGCCAGAATCTGACGACCGACCTCGAACTGCTGCTTCACCACGGCGGTGATGCCGGCCGGGTTCGCCTCCTTGATGACCGAGCGCATCTTGGTTCCGAAGATGCCCTTGGCGCGACCTTTGGCCAACAGAGCATCGAGGTCGGGCATGGGCTTCATCACCTGCACGCCGTCCTTCTCGTCGGCCAGACCCTTGTCGACTTTCAGAATGGGGACGATGCGCTTGGTGTTCCAGAGGTAGATGGCACTGCCGACACCCTCGATGTCGCGGTCCATGGTGCCCTCGAACAGGATGGCCGCCAGCACGCGGTCACCGTCGAACGCCGGACTGGTGATCATGCGGGTGCGCATCTGATGGATGAGATCGAACATCTGCTCGTCACCGGAGTAACTGGACTCCTCGATGCCGTAGAGGCGCAGGGCCTTGGGGGTGCTGCCACCGCTCTGGTCGAGGGCGGCGATGAAGCCCTCGTCGTTGCGCATGCGGTCGAGCTGGTCCTTGTTCATGGGGTGTTCGCATTCGGGTCGGGGCGGGGGCCGGGACGAGACGTGAGAACCTTAGTTCTCCGACCCCAGCCGAGCCCGCACTACGTCCGTCGTGCGACGGAGCCGGCGCCGACCATGCGGTGTCAGCCGGCCAGCACGTGCGCCACCTCGGCCAGCAGTTTGTCCACCCGGACCGACTGCGACCCCCGCACCACCCGGGCCGCCACCACCTCGGTGCGACTGGCCGTTCCCGCACCACTGCGGAAGAAGCGGCGCGCCACCGACCCGACCACCACGACCTCGGTACCGGCTTCCCACACGGTGTGGTCGTCCTTGCCGAAGGGTTCGTGCACGATGACCGGAACACTGCGGGCCATACCCGCGTCGTCGCGCGAGGTCACCTCGATCTGCACGATGTCGGATCCGTTGGGCAGGGTGCGTCGAACCGGCACGCTGCTGAGAGTGCCCCGCACGAGCACCAGATTGTTCGCGTCGAACTTCTTCATGTCGTCCTTTCGTGACGACACGGGTGTACCCGGCCGCCATCGAAGCGGAGACGGTCAGAGTGACTTGATGCGATCGGTGACGTCGGCGAAGTCCGGATCGTGCAACGCCACGCGCTTGAAGAACTCGCGGGCCTTTTGCACGTTGCCGGCCTTGTCGTACAGATCGGCGATGACGTACCACTGGCTGAGATGGTGCTCGCGCACGCGGCGCGGGATCTCGGTGGCCTTGGCCATCAACTGCAGAGCACCCTTCAGGTCCCCACGATCGGCCAACGAACCGGCCACCACCATGCGACCCTCGGCCATCACGTCGTGCGCCGGCGACGCGTCCTTGAGGATGGACCAGATCTCATCGACGGATTCCCAACGCTTCAGCGCGCGATAGCAGTCGGCCAGAACCGGCAGGTCCTCGACGCGTTCACGCAAGGAACGAGCCAGCTCCAACGCCGCGGCCGCATCTCGATATTGACCCAGGCGATAACTGGCCAAGCCCACCACCTCGTGCACCGCGGCCACGGTGGAGAGTTCCTTCATCAGCGACTTGGCCACCCGCTTGGCTTCGGAATAACGCTCGCGCTCGAGGGCGTTCTGTGCGTCTTTCAATCGTTCGCCCAAACGGGCCGCCCGCTTGGGGTCGAGCACCTTGGCGACGTCGGCTTTCACCTCGGGGTCGAGTTCACCGTCCTCGCGCGCCTGTCGGGCCGCGCGCTTGGCCGCCGCTTCGGCGGTGTTGCGCAGCTCGCTGGCGTCCACCGGACCCTCGTCGATCCACTGTTCGGCCACGCGCTCCTCGCGCGTCTGCTCGAGATCCTTGCGTGCGGCGCCTCCACCCTTGGCGCGCACGGCCATGCGACGACGTTCGGCTTCGTTGCGGGGTTCACGCGGTCCACGAACGATGTCGCGTCCACGACGTTCGTCGCCATCACGTCCCGACGGACGACCCGCACCCGCGCCATACCGACGAGGCCGATCCTCACCATCACCGCGAGGACGGCGCGACTCACCGTCGCGACGCGGCCGGCCATCATCACCATCACGACCCGGTCGACGATCGTCGCCACCAGAACGACCCGACGGGCGACCCGCACCGCTACCAGCACCGGAACGACCCGACGGACGGCCGGATCCACCCGCGGGGCGACCCGAAGACGAGCGGCCCGGGGCCCCACTGGGGCGGCCGGCGCCTCCTCGAGCACTCCGGGATCGATCAGAATTCGGACGCTCGGGCATTTGCTCAAGGCTACGGGCAACCGGGCCCGGAAATGCGAAAGACCCCTGACCGCGAACGATCAGGGGTCTTTCTTCGATTAATTCCGGCAGCGACCTACTCTCCCAGGGGGTCTACCCCCAAGTACCATCGGCGCTGGCGGGCTTAACTGCCGTGTTCGGAATGGGAACGGGTGTGTCTCCGCCGCTATGGCCACCGGAAATCTATTGTCAATGGGCTTTCCCCAAGGACTCCAGAGCAAGCACGAGCTGTTTAACCAAGCCCTCGGCCGATTAGTACCGGTCGGCTACGAGTGTTACCACTCTTCCACCTCCGGCCTATCAACGTGATGGTCTCGTCACGGGCCTTACTGCGTTAACCGCATGGGAGTGCTCATCTTGGAACGGGCTTCCCGCTTAGATGCTTTCAGCGGTTATCCCTTCCGTAGGTGGCTAATCAGCGGTGCCCTTGGCAGGACAACTGACACACCAGAGCTACGTCCGTCCCGGTCCTCTCGTACTAGGGACAGCCTTCCTCAACACTCCTTCGGCTGCGGAGGATAGGGACCGAACTGTCTCACGACGTTCTGAACCCAGCTCACGTACCGCTTTAATGGGCGAACAGCCCAACCCTTGGGACCTGCTTCAGCCCCAGGATGCGATGAGCCGACATCGAGGTGCCAAACCTTTCCGTCGATATGGACTCTTGGGAAAG
>JAJTEQ010000009.1 GCA_021298195.1 Ilumatobacteraceae bacterium | reverse complement strand
CGCCATCGACGCGAGACGGCGTGAGCCGTCGAACTGGCGCATGTTCGTGGCTCCCGTGCTGGCCCCATTGGGATTCATCGCCTGGGTCGCCTACGTCGCGCAGCGGACGGGGGAACCTTTCGGCTACTTCTCCATTCAGAGCGAGGTCTGGGGTGCGCGCATCGATGGTGGTGCGGCGTTCGTGCGGGGGTTGGTCGATCTGTTCGACGTCTCCGATCACAATCTCGACGTGAAGATGTCGGTGGCCGCCGGTTTGATTCTCGGACTTGGCGGGCTGGCGTTGTCGTGGAAGCAGAAGGTGGACGCCACCTACATCGGGTACTCGGTGGCCCTCGTCGCACTCACCATCTTCAACGAGCGGCAGTCGTCCGGATGGAGATTCCTGCTTCCGGCGTTCCCGCTGTTCCTGGCGTGGTCACGTGTCATTCCGAAGTGGATGCTGCCCACGCTCGTGGCACTGGGAGCCGGCGTGGGCGCGGTGTTGTTCCACGTCTCGATCGTGGAAGCGTTGTACACGCCCTAGTCAGATCATCATGTTCAGCGACGCGACGATCTTGTTGCCGAGCGTGATGTCACCGGCCAGTTCCACCGAGGCGAGCATCGTCTCGGGTGCGCGGCGTCCGGTGGCCAGAATCAGGAAGGTCTCCACGTCCATGGTCAGGCGAGCCACGGGCGCCTCGGGTTCCACGTCGGTGACCGCCGCCCGGCCGCCGGTGACGGTGCACACGATGTGGCGCTGCACGCCGCCCGTGATGTCGATCACCACGCTGGCGCCGTCGGGCGTGCCGGCGCGCTTGCCCACCACGATGGGAATGGTGCGGATGAGACGGTCGATGGTGTGTTCTGCTGCCGGGCCCGACAGGTGGCCGGGTTTGCCCACCGCGCGCCGCATGTCCTGTTCGTGCACCCAGCAGTCGAGCACACGTATGTGCAAGAAGTCGGCCACGGTTCCGGGTCCGGTGGGGGTCATCGCCTCGACGGCGAAATACGCCTCATCGGCGTTGCGAAGGGTGCTCAGGCGAGCCGAGGCGATCTCGTTCCACTCCGCCAACACCTGGGCGCCGCTCAGTCCGCGCCGCGAGTCGATCTCGTTCTCGTTGGCCTCGCCGATGGGGTTCTTCACGTGCCCCGAGGCCGGTGCGCGGTGCGACGTGCCCGGCAGGCCGTTCAGCACGCGTTCGATCCCGACGAGGTGCGACAGGTTGTCCTGAACCGTCCAGCCCGGACAGTCGGTGGGGGTCTTCCAGTCGCTCTCGGTCAACTGTGCGCCGAGTTCCGACAGGGACGCGAAACACGTGGCCAGTTTGTCGATGGTGTCGGTGGGAATCATGGTGCTCCTCAGGGTGCGGGATTCTGAACGCTTTGCCAGTCGCGCCCTTGCAGATAGGGCGTGAAGGCGCGGCCGATGAACGCGATGTCGTCCGCGGTCTTGGGGGTCTTGATCTCGTAGAGGCCGGTCACCCGGGTGTAGGCGACCGTCAGGTCCCACAGTGCCATGGCCTCGGCCCCCTCGGGGGCGGGGACCACCACGGGACCGAACACGGCCTTGGCCGGACGGTTCTGCTGGGCGGGGAAGACGATGATGGGCACGCCGAATCCGCCGTAGGTGTCGACGGCGTGGACGTGGTCGGCCTTCACGTCATCGTGGGTGGTGGGGTCGGCCAAGGCCTCGTCCCAATCGTCGGCGGAGGCGCCGATGTCCGTCAACAGCGTCCGAGCGACCTCGGGGTCGTGGGGCTTGCGTCCCTCCTCGTGCAGGGCTCGCCCGCAGGCGAGATACCAGGCATCACATAGGTCGGCGTCGCGTCGACGGAGTCGAGCCGCCACCCGCATCGGGCTCCAGCCGTATCCGATCTCGCGTTCCCACGGGTGCTTCTTGCCCTCGGGTCGGTTGATCTCCTCGAGACTGAAGAACTTCCAGTCGATGTGCAGCCCGTTCTGACGGCGAACGTCGCGGATCCAGAGCGACGTCTGGTACGCGTACGGACACATCGGGTCGAAATAGAAGTCGATGCGTTTCACCTGATCCACCCCTGCACCCCCTGTCGTCATCCCCGACCGTAGTACCGTGGAGAGCCATGGAACGCCCCACCAAGTTCGAGCACACCCGCTTCCTCGGAGACAAGCGCACCCAGTTGGTGTACGACCTCGACACCTGGACCGATGAGGCCGTCATCGACGACATCGTGAACGCCGAAACCGGCCTGTGCTTCGGCCCCGACACCTTGGTGGAGGCCCGGAACCGCGGCTACACCTTGGCCACGCCGGGCACGACGCGTCGCCACCGCAAGCCGCGGGCCTGAGGCGCCGATCGCCGATGCTGAGCAACGGCACGTTCGAATCCGGCGGTCTTCGACTGCCGTCGTACTTGGCGCGACCGGCCGGGCGCACCGAGGCCCTGCCCGGGGTCATCATGTGCCACTCGTTCCCCTTCGGCCCCTTCGACGCGCGTCACTCGGCCAGCACGTTCCCCGAAATGATGGACCGCATCGCCAACGAATTGGGGTTCGCCGCCATGTGCTTCACGTTCCGCGGCTGCGGCGACAGCCCGGGAGACTTCTCGCTGCAGGGCTGGGTGGATGACCTGCGAGCCGCCATCGACCACATGATCGCCGAAGCCCAACCGACGGGACTGTGGCTCGTCGGCTCGAACACCGGAGGTTCGGTGGCCATGTGTGTGGCGGCTGATGACCCTCGTATTCGAGGGTGCGCGTTGTTGGGGCCACGGGCCGATTTCGACGATTGGGCGGCGCAGCCCCGCAAGTTTCTCGACCATTGCCGCGAGGTGGGCTCGGTGCGCACGCCACGGTTCCCGTCCGACTTCGACGAATGGACGCGCGAACTGCGGCGCTTCCGACCGGTTCCGGCGGCCCAACGCTTCGCCCCCCGACCGCTGTTGTTGCTGCACGGCGACGACGACGAGAGCGTGCCCGCCAGCGATTCGCGACAACTGGCCGAAGCGCACGGTGCGGCCGAGATGCGGGTGATCGACGGCGCGGGCCACCGCTTAAGACACGACCCTCGGGCCATGGCCGTGATGATGGGATGGCTCGATCGTCAGCAGAACGACGAGGTCTGATCAGGCGAACTGTGAACGGTGCCAGGTGTAGGCACTCGACACGATGTCGGTCAGACCGCGGGTGGCTTTCCAACCCAGTGTTCGTTCGGCGAGAGATGCATCGGCGTACACGATTGCGGGGTCACCCGCGCGTCGGCTGACGATCTCATGTGGCACGGCCTTGCCGGACACGGCCTCGACGGCTCGCAACACCTCGAGGACCGAACAACCATGACCGGTGCCCAGATTGAGGGTGATGTTCGCGCCGTCACGGTCCAGATGATCGAGGGCGGCCACGTGGGCGGTGGCCAGATCCTCGACATGGATGTAGTCGCGGACTCCCGTGCCGTCGGGCGTGGGGTAGTCGTTGCCCAACACCTGGATGGGACCGCTGGCACCCAAGGCGGCCTTCATCACCAACGGCATGAGGTTCGTGGTGATGCTCCAGTCTTCGCCCAGAACACCGTCGTCGCTGGCGCCGGCGGCGTTGAAGTAACGCAAGCTCACCCAGCGCAGGCCGTGGGTGACCCCGTACCAACTGATCACTCGTTCCATCACCGCTTTGGTTTCGGCGTAGACGTTCTCGGGTGTGATGGGGGAGTCTTCGGTGATGGGCAAACTGACCGGGTTCCCGTACACGGCGGCCGACGACGAGAAGACGATCTTCTTCACGTTCGCGGCCAGCATTCCCTCCACCAGTTGCGTGGTGCCGAACACGTTGTTGTGCCAGTAGACACCGGGGTTCGTCATCGACTCGCCGGCACTTTTGTAGGCGGCGAAGTGCACGACGGTGTCGACCTTGTGGCGCCGGCAGATGTCCGTCACCGCTTCACTGTCACAAATGTCGGCTTGCTCGAACGGGGCGCCCAACAGCGACGCGACGTTGCCGCGCACCAACGAATCCATAACCACCACGTCACGGTCCAGCGACCGAAGGAGACGCACGGTGTGCGAACCGATGTAGCCCGCACCACCGGTGACGAGGATGGTCATCGGATGCCCTCGACGTCACGGAAATAGGCGATCATTCGGGTCAGACCCTCGCGTAGCGACACGGTTGGTTGCCAGCCCAACACCGAGGAGGCCAAACTGATGTCCGGGCGCCGCTGAGCCGGATCGCCTTCGCGTTCCGGGGGGAGCGGCACGGTGACGATGGGGCTGGACGAGCCGGTGAGTTCGACCACCAGTTCGGCCAACTGTCGCATGGTGAATTCGCCCGGGTTGCCGATGTTCATCGGCTGGTCGTAATCACTGTCGAGCAGGGCGACCAGACCGCGCACCTCGTCACTGACATGACAGAACGAACGTGTCTGTCGACCGTCACCGTGCAGGGTGATGGGCTCTCCGCGAAGTGCTTGGCAGACGAAGGTGTTCACCACCCGCCCGTCGTTGGGGCGCATGCGCTCGCCATAAGTGTTGAAGATACGAACGATCCGCACGTCGACACCATGAACGCGGTGGTAAGCCATGGTGAGTGCCTCGCTGAAGCGCTTGGCTTCGTCGTAGCAACTACGCGGCCCGGTGCTGGAAACGTTGCCCCAGTACGTCTCGGGCTGCGGGTGGACCAAGGGGTCGCCGTACACCTCGCTGGTGGAAGCCAGGAAAAACCGTGAACCATCGGCCACCGCGCGGTCGAGCAGGTTGCGGGTGCCGGTGCTTCCGACCGCCAGGATCTCGAGGGGCATGGTCTTGAAGTCATCCGGTGAGGCGGGACTCGCATAATCGAGCACCGCGTCGAACCTGCCCGTCAGCGATGAAAGGCCGGTCGTGATGTCGGCTTCGATGAGGGTGAAGTTCGGGTGGTCGATGACCGAGGCGACGTTCGTTCGACGGCCGGTGGACAGATTGTCGATGGCGACCACCTCGTCCCCACGCGACAGAAGAACCTCACTGAGATGCGAGCCGATGAATCCCGCGCCGCCGGCCAGCAGTACTCGCATGTCAGCGCCCGATACCCACGTGGGTGAAGCCGGCCTTGCGCCAGGTGTTGCGGTCCAGAAGGTTTCGACCGTCCACGACGGCCCGTCCCGCCATGACCGCTGCCACGTCGTGTGGTGCCACCCATTTGAATTGGTCCCATTCGGTGAGCACGATCAGGGCATCCGCGCCGCGACACGCATCCACTTCGGTGCCGGCAAGATCGATCCCGTCGGGCACCCCGGGGCGAGGTTGCGTCACCGTGGGGTCGAAGGCCACCACTCGAGCGCCACGGTCGAGTAGTCGATTCACCACCGACACGGCCGGTGAATCGCGCAGGTCGTCGGTGCCGGCCTTGAAGGTGAGGCCCCACACGGCGACGGTCTTGCCACGCACATCGCCACCCACGGCGTCGGTCACTTTGGCTGCGACTCGGTCGAACTGTTGGTCGTTCACCGACACGACACCCTTCAGCAGATCGAAGTCGTACCCCGCGCCTTCGGCGATCTTGATGAGGGCACGTGAATCCTTGGGGAAGCAACTGCCACCCCAGCCGGGGCCCGGGCGGAGGAAGTTCTCGCCGATGCGCTTGTCGCTGCCCATGCCCACCACAACGTCATCAATGTCGGCGCCCACACCTTCGCAGATGGCGGCAATGGCGTTGATGAACGACAACTTGGTGGCCAGAAACGCGTTCGCGGCGTACTTGATGGTCTCGGCCGACGCGGGGTCGGTGATGATGACCCGGGTGGTGAGGCCGTCGTAAAGGGAAGCGACCTTCAGGGCGGCCCCTTGATCGTCGGAACCCACCACCACCCGGTCAGGCTTCAAGAAGTCTTGGACGGCCGACCCTTCGCGGAGGAACTCGGGGTTCGAGACGACCTTCACATCGGGGCGACCCAAAGCCCGTTCGACCACCTTGGTGGAGCCCACGGGGACTGTGGATTTGTTGACGACAATGGCCTCGTGGGGGAGATGAGGGGCGATCTGGCGGGCAGCCGCTTGGATGTAGGACAGATCGGCCGAGCCGTCTTCGCCCTGGGGAGTCGGCACGCACAAGAAGGCGATCTCGCAGTTCTCGACGGCCGAGTGCGAACCCACGACGAAACTCAGCCTCCCCGAGGACATCCCTTCATCGACGAGTTCCTGAAGGCCGAGCTCGTGTATGGGAATCCGGCCCGATTGGAGCATGGCGGTCTTGTCGGGGTCAATGTCGGCACAGATGACCGTATGGCCGAGGTGGGCGAGGCAGGCACCTGTGGTCAGGCCCACATACCCAGCACCAATTACGGCAACTTTGAGGACCACGTTCCGATGATACCTATGGGCAGGGGGGACCATGTCATCTCCACGCTCCGGCAATTGGCAGAATCTACGAGTGCCGGTTAATCGAGTCCCACGTCGCCTACGGGAGAGCAGCGCCCACCTCCGGAGGCTGAATCTGACAGCGGTGCAGGCGAACGCGCGGAACGAACTTCTAGAGAAGATTCGCTCGGGGAAATGGGTTGAAAATCAAACTGCATGCCCCGTGTGCGGGGCGGACGGAGGGCGAGTCATTGCGGAAATTGACCGTTATGGCATCCCGGTAACCACAGTGATTTGCAAAGTCTGCTCGTTGATTCGGACAGTGAATCAGCTTCGAGAGTCAGATTATGCCGAATTCTATTCATCGTTTTATAGGTCGCTATACGACGGAGCGTTGCACGCATCGCCGAAATTCGTGGATGAGCAGATTGTTCGTGGCCGACGATTGGTGCGAATCATCTCGCGCCACATTGATCTAGATGGGAAGCTTGTCGTGGAAGTGGGCTGTGGTGCCGGTGGGGTATTGCGTGCATTCCAAGAGGTTGGAAGTCAGGTTTTCGGTTGTGACTATGGCGAGGAGTATCTCGAAGCGGGGCGCAGGCTTGGTTTAGACCTTGTGCGAGGCGGAATTTCAGAAATTCCAACTGGAATCGCGGATGTGATCGTCTACTCGCACGTTCTCGAACATATTCAGGACCTTAAAGGCGAGTTTGATGAGATTAGAAGGGTCCTGAAGCCGGCAGGCAAGTTGGTTGTTGAGGTTCCGGGTGTGTACAAGATCCACAGGCAGTATGCGGGTGACATCTTGGAGTACTTGCAAAATGCGCACCTGTACCACTTCACTCGTCAAACCTTGACTCTCATTTGTTCGAAGTTTGGGTTTTCCGAGGTTTGGTCGAACCAACACGTTTACGGCGTATTTTCGCCCGACAACGATGTGAGACCGTCGATTCGTGCGAGGAAAGACGTGCGACTGAGGCCGTATCTTTTCCTCTGCAGACTTTCAAGACACTTTCTGAGGGCGCTGACACAACTCCTAATCAGAAATACTTACCGAGGAGCGCAATCGTGACGGTGTTCTCGCTGATCCCCGCTAGGGGAGGGTCGGTGTCGATTCCACGGAAGAACCTTGTTAAAATTGGCGGGATGCCGCTGGTCGGCCGATCAATCACGTACTCAAGTTCAGTTAGTTCAATTAGTCAGACATGGGTGTCCACAGATGACCCCGAAATTCGAGACGTATCAATCTCCTACGGTGCGCACGTCGTGGATCGACCACCCTCAATTAGTGGGAGCGAGGCGTCGAGTGAGAGCGCTCTGATTCATGCGTTGGATTATTGGAAAGCGCAAGGTATCGAGCCTTCGACACTCGTCTTCATCCAGGCAACGAGTCCAGTTCTTGATTGTCAAGCACTTGAGCGCGCCATTCAAATTGTTGAATCTGGCCAAGCCGATGTTGCATTTTCGGCTGTTGTGAGTCACTCGTTCATTTGGAAATTCGAAGGTGGTCAAATTGTTGGAGTAAATCATGACTCTCAGAAACGAGAACGAAGGCAGGATCGAGAGACTGAGTTTCGCGAAACAGGTGCCTTCTACGTTCTGAACGTAACTGGTTTCCGAAATTCAAAGCACAGGTTTTTCGGTCGAGTTTTGCCAGTGACCACGTCGTTCATGTCATCCTTTGAAATTGATGAACCGGAAGACTTGATTTGGGCCAATCGCATCTCTGACCGGCTTGTTCCGCAGGGAGTAGGCAGAATCCAAGCATTCGTCACTGATTTCGACGGTGTTCATACGGACGACACTGCTCTCGTTAGCCAAGACGGAGTGGAGTTTGTGCAGGTGAGTAGATCAGACGGGCTTGGCGTGAACCTTCTCAGAGAGTCGGGTATTCGGATGCTTATCCTTTCGCGTGAGAAGAATCCAGTTGTCCAAGCTCGAGCACGAAAGCTTGGCGTCGAATGTATTGCGGGCTGCGATCATAAATTGGAGGCCTTGCTCGAATGGTTGACGGCGGAAGGTATCGCACCCTCTCAATGTGCCTATGTGGGTAACGATCTAAACGATCTCGAATGTATGCGTGCCGTTGGACTGGCCATGGCTCCACAGTCATCGCCCCCTGAGGTTCTAAGATCCGCCTCGGTCAAACTGTCGCACGCACCGGGTGTCGGTTTGGTTCGCGAAGCTTGTGGAATAGTTCTCGAAATGAATCAGAGTTCGTAGAAGGGGATACGCAAATGGAGATTCAGATCAACTCAAGGGTCGTTGGGAAAGGTCGTCCGGTCTACCTAATTGCCGAAATTGGAATCAATCACAACGGTTCGTTGGACATCGCAAAGAAATTGATGAAAGTAGCAGCCGAAGCAGGTTGCGATGCCGTGAAATTTCAGAAGCGTGACCCAGATGTTTGTGTCCCCGAAGACCAGAAGTTGATTGAAAGAGATACACCATGGGGCCGTATGACCTACATCGACTACAGGTATAAGGTCGAATTTGGGAGGCCTGAGTACCAGGAGATCGATCGGTACTCCCGTGAACTGGGGATTGACTGGTTTGCTTCCCCGTGGGATGAGCCTTCGGTCGAATTCTTGGAGGGATTGGGAGTTTCTGCTCACAAGATCGCCTCAGCAAGCTTGACCGATAGGGGCTTACTGTCGGCGCTCAGATCTACAGGGAAACCATTAATCCTCTCAACTGGGATGAGTACCATTGACGAGATCGATTCCGCGGTCGAACTTCTACAGGGCAGCCCCTTGCTCTTGATGGCGGCAACGAGTACTTATCCGATGCCGCCGGAAGAAGCGAATCTTCGAACGATCCAAACACTAGGGGATCGGTACGGTTTAAGCATTGGGTACTCAGGCCACGAGCGAGGGCTTCAAATTTCGGTCGCGGCTGTTGCGCTTGGTGCTGTGGCCATCGAGCGCCACATTACTCTTGACCGCTCGATGTGGGGATCGGATCAGTCCGCCTCGCTTGAGCCGCACGGAATTCAAAATCTTGTACGAGATATTCGAATAGTAGAAGCAGCTCTCGGCGATGGGGTGAAGCGAGTGTGGCCTGGTGAGGAGGCGCCGCGACGAAAGCTAAGAAGATTCGAGTGAAGAGCGGTAAAGGTCTAGGCGGAACGTTTTGGATCTTCTCTGGAATGTTGGTTGCAGGGCTGGGCCAATACTTCTTCAATCGGATTGCATCCGACGGACTTAGTGAGTCGGATCTTTCACGAGTCCTCACTTGGAACTCAGCATCATTCGCCTTTGGTTTGGTCATTGGAAGTCCAACCGTGACCCTTTTGATAATCAATCGTGGTTCAGAGGATTCAGTCGCTCGGTCCCGACAAATTTCGCGCGCTTCGTTTTGGATCGCGGGAATATGCGGACCTATTGCCAGCGTGGTGTGGCTGTTGAGCGATGGCCTATTTCGTCAGTCCGCCCTCAATATTCATGCTCTCCTTCTTCTTGTGATGGGATCACAGTTCCAGAGCTTTGCGGCAATTCAACGCGGAAGCTACTCGGCCGAGGGCAAGTGGCACCTCGTGGCGATCCAATTGATGGTCGATGGAGTAATCCGTTCGTCGGTTTGGATGCCTATGTTGAGCTTGGAAAGCTCGCCAGTCACCTATCTGTACTCTTCCGGCCTTGCGCCGCTGATTTCGATTGGTGTTTGTCGTGCATTTTCCGCAGGGACGATTCCGAGATTCAGAATCCGGGAATCCCGAAGGACAGATTTTCGGGGATTTCCCCCGCTGTGGTGCTCTGGTTTTGCCCAGCATTTAATTCTCACACTCTCACCAAATATCGTCGCCTTTTCTGGTGCACCTGACTCAACGGTAAGCCGGTTCGCACTGTTGGCCTTCGTGATTAGAGTTCCGATTACCCTTTCATCAACTTTCATGACGCCGATCTTGGCCCGGACGATTGATGCCAGAGCATCTTCCAAGGCGGTCGCTGGAATCGCCTTAAGGACGGTTCGCATAACTGCAATTCTTGGCTTAGGGGTGTGCATTCTGACGCCACTAATTGGTGCCCCAGTTCTTGACTTCGTGTTTCCGGGCCATGGGTTTCAGGTTGACGAAGTGTTCATGACCGTCGTCGTTGGGCTAGCAGCACTTATCGCGGTCGAATTGCACTACTTTTCTTGGTCGAAAGAACGATTTTGGACGGTTGCTTTCGCGTGGTTGATCGCTGCGCTAATCATGTGCCTTGGTGCAGTCACAATCGTGTTATCAGTTGAAGTTGCGCTTGTTCTTGAATTGTTCGGCCTGCTCGGAACGTTGTATGTAATCGCCAGCAGTCTTCGTGAACGGACACTCGTGATCTCGGGTTAGGATTTGATCACACCTAGACAGTCGGACTTGATAAAGGCGTCAACAATTGACTCTTTATCAAGATGAAAGACGTTTGTTGAGGCCCCGAAATACCTCCGAAGGTCAAGAAAGCAATTCGAGAGATCGTAGAAATAGTCAGCTACTCCGTTCGGGTAGAAGGCGCTCATGTTCTGGTCCTCTCTTTGTTTCGAATAGAAGTGATGATCAGCCAGGACAAGCTGGTTGTCGTCGCCTACCGAGAGACCAAAGAACATGGTGTTATCCACACCAAGTACACCAATTTCTTTGTAGCCAAGGTAGATGGCGATCGCTACTGCTTTGTAGGCGGTCATTGAAAGGTAATGGCGTGCCTTTGTTGGGTCGGTCCCTTTGCCGAAACCCTCAAGTGGTAGGTCGTTGAAATAGATGACTCGAGAAGTCTCAATGCCGACCATCTTGAGGTGCTTACTCCAGGTAGTTGGCACCGCAATCCGAAGATTTTGGTGGCAGCGAATGTATTCCCAGAGTTCCTCCACGCGATGATCGTGACGTTTGTCGGGAGTCATAAGAGGATCTGACAAGACCAATATGTCGGGTGTCAGTTCACGCTCTAGTTTGCTAAGAGGAAACCAATTCACGACGATTATCTCGAGGCCTGAGACCCGGAGCGCTTGGGCCTTCTCTGTGTCCAATTTGTTTATTGAAGGGCCGTTGCCAAGCACCAATGCCCGTTGACCTCGTCGACTCCCTCGGAGTTTCTTGAGGCTCGAAAGGGCTTTCCGGTGAGTGGCGGCAACCAGAATTCGCCGAATGAGATACTCGGTGATCCGTCGTAGCTTTCGTGCCGTAACGAGAGTGATCGAGTCGCCCGGATGGGTTGAAACAGCGGTCCTTCGCTCGAGATTATTGAGGCCCCTCAACATCCAGTCTCCATCCTTGGCGCTCTAGGCTCAAACGGACAGAGAGTGTCTCGTCCGATTCATCCATAACGTTAGTATCGGAACTTGATGGATGAAGTTGTTTGCCCAGTTTGCTCGGGTGACTCGTCTTTAGTTCTGACGTACGAAGTCTGGGCCGGGAATAGGGCATGTCTTTCCTCCTGTCAACGATGTTCCTTCACTTTCGTCCAAGATCCCAGGTGGTTGGAGGGTTCGTTCAACGCGAGACTGAACGATCTCGATGTGGGTGCGGCCGACCGGTCCGTCATGGTCGCGGGATTCGTGCGTGCCCTTCTCCATTCGCGGCGACTTCGGCGCCTCGCCTTGCTTGACTTCGGTGGTGGAGACGGTCTCGCAACGAGGTATCTCAGGGACCATGGCGTCGATTGTCGTTGGGAGGACCCCTTCTGCGAACCAAGGTATTTCGTGGGGGAGGCTCCGTCTCGCGATGCCCATTTCGATCTGGTCTTTCTCAGCGAGGTCGCCCTCCATTTCCCGGACCCGATGTCGGTGCTCGGGGAGCTGATGACGAGGTGCGACCGACTACTGGTGACCGCGGTCGTTCCGCCGACTCCGATTCCGGAGGATTGGTGGTACTTGATGCCATCGACCGGCCAGCATGTTGCCTTTTACCCGATCGACGCATTGCGCGAGATGGCTCGGCAGATGTCGGTCGATCTCGTGACCGACGGAAGGTTCTTCCACATGTTTTGTTCCAAGCCACCGTCAACGCTCGAGAAACTGTGTTTCAAGAGTCCTGCATTTGCTCTCCTGCGTTGGAAACTCATCGAGATCTCTGATCTCGCTCGTCGAGCTCTTGGGAAGGGTCGGTCGTTGACGGAGTCAGATCAGGTGGCGATTCAGGTGGGTGGTGTGTCATGACCCGTCTCGTGTACACCGCCGCCGATTCCAACTATCGACTGCAGGCACAGGTCTTTCTTCGGTCACTCAGTGAGACCCAACTCGAGTCGACCCACGTGATCGTCTTCGGCTCGGGCTGAGTCCGAGCTACCGCGAGGAGCACGTGCGGCCTACTTCGACGCGGACATGGTCGTGCGTCGGGATCTCGGCGAACTGTTCGAGATGGAGATGAAACACTCGGTGGGTGCCGTTCTGGATGCGCATGTGGCCATGATCGGCTCCCCGTCCATGTGGAGACCGTGGCGCGAGGAGGGAATCGACCCCCTTCTCCCGTATCTCAACACGGGAACTCTTCTTGTCGACGTGGATCGTTGGAACGACGAACACATGACGCCGAGGATCCTGAAGTACCTGGAGACGTACGATCTTCCCTGTGTCGACCAGGATGCGATCAATCTGGTCTTGCGGGGAGGGTTCGATCGACTGCGCCCTGCCTACAACTCCATGCCCTATCACATCATGAAACTGCTTCGAACCGTTGATCTCGTGGAGTCGCTCGAGGACATTGACGAGGCGATTACCGACCCCTTCGTGGTTCACTTTCATCGCAGCTTCCTCGGCAAGCCATGGACGATCGGTTCGACACATCCCGCTCGCTCGCTCTGGCGTTCGATCGCGCACCAGTGTGATCCGAAGTGGCGCAAGGAGTTGGATTGGTTCAACCTGGCGCGGGGTGTGGCGGCGAAGTACGCGAAGATGTCGGTTCTCGACGAGCGGGCTTATTCAATGGCGAATCTCCGATTGGTTAAAGGGTAGGTGCGCGATGGTCGATCGAAGCCGTCCATTTGTCGGAAAGTTCCCCAACTTCGTCGATCCACGGGGATCGCTCGGGGTCGTCGAGTTCGCCGACGTCCCCTTCACGCCACGAAGGATTTTCTGGATCTTCGGTGTGGCGGAGGGCGAAACTCGGGCGAATCACGGCCACAGGGAGTGCGAGCAACTGGTGTTCGTTCAGCAGGGCTCGGTGGGGGCGGTCATCCTTGACAAGACGGGGGAGCGCAGTGAGTTTCGACTGGGTGTCGGTGAGTTCTTGTGCGTTCCCCCGCGACATTGGCTTCAATTGAGGGAGTTCTCGTCAGGTGCGGTTCTGGGTGTTCTCGCCAGTCTTCCGTATGACAGGTCCGAGTACATTGACGATCCCAGAGAACTCGACTCCTAGACGAGCCCGTGGAGAGCATTGACCACGTGTTCGATTTCCCCGTTTGTCATCCCGGGGAAGCAGGGCAAGGTGAGTATGCGGTCTTGTACGTGCCGGGTGGCCGGGAGGTCCGTGCTGTCAATGTAGCCCTCCCACGCCTTTTGGTCAGTGTCGATGACCGGGTAGTGGATCCCCGTGGCAACCCCTGAAGACTCGAGGGTGGACCGGTCGGTATCACGTGAATCGGTAAGCAGCACTGCTAGGTGCCCGACGAAACTGGAGTCGGGTGAGTGGATCATCCGTCGTTCGCCACGGAGCGCCTCGTGGTAGGCAAGAACGATATTGCGGCGAGTGCGGTTCTCGTTGTCGAGAAAGGGAACTAAGCGCAATAGGATCGCTGCCTGAATCTCGTCTATTCGTGAGTTTGTACCGTTTCTGAGGTCCACGGAGTATCTGTGTGACCATCCGTATTGGGCGAGAGATGCCGCCCGTGATGCGAGGCTGACATCGGAGGTAATCACCGCTCCGGCATCGCCGAACGCTCCGAGGTTCTTCGTGGGATAGAACGAGAAGGTCGCTATGTCACCGAAGGTGCCAGCGGGGCGACCGTTGACGACGGCACCAAAAGACTGGGCGCAGTCCTCGACGAGGGGGACACCGCGAAGTGAACAAAGGTCGGAGATCGGTTCGATTTCCCCGACTAGACCGTACAGATGTGTGACGACGACTGCCTTGATGTCAGGGTGCATGTGCAAGGCCATCTCAAGCGAGGAGACCGACATCTGGGCAGTCGTCATGTCAACGTCAACCATCACGGGTCGAGCGCCGAGGCGAAGTGTCGCGCCAGAGGTGTATCCGCCCGCATTGGCAACGGTAGCCACCTGAGCGCCCGGCCCCACGCCGATGGACGCGAGCGCTAGGTAGAGGGCATCGGTGCCGTTGCCGACACAGGTGACCGACGCGCCGGCATGCCTCCTCGAGAGGTTTTCTTCGAGGGCGGATGTGAAGGGCCCTTTGAGGAAATGCCCCGAAGTGATGATCGTGGACACGTCCTCCAGGATGTGGTCCTTGACTATTGACGGCACTCTCGAAAGGTCGTTCAGGGGAACTCGATACACGAAAAAGAAGCCTATGTCGGGTTGGGGTTGGATCAGAGGACATAATGAAATTGATGAGTTTGTGTTCCAGAGGGTGGGTTGAGTGGTGAAGGACTGTGGGATCGTCGTACCCACTTTGGGCCAGAGGCCCGAGTTCATCGGGCAGTGCCTGGCCTCCATTCGGGAGGCTGGAGAGTGCTTCGTGGTGGTAGTCAGGCCGGCCACGGCTTCAAGTATCGACTCCGCGTTGGAAGCGTTTGTCGACTTGATCGTTGACGATCCCCAGACGGGACTCGCCCGGGCGATCAACGAAGGAATGTCACGGATGCCGCCGTCGGTGAAATTCGTGAATTGGATCGGCGACGATGATCGTCTGACCCCCGACTCCCTCTCGGCGACGCGCCAGGCGTTGTTGGGCAGCCCAACTGCGTCCTTCGTGTACGGCGCCTGTCGGTACATTGACAGCGAGAATCAACAGGTGTGGATGAACCACAGTGGTCGGTTCGCGTCCCCCCTGATGTTGTGTGGTCCGCAACTGATCCCGCAGCCGGGGGCACTCTTCCGAAAGTCTGATTTCGATCTGGTCGGGGGCCTGAACACAAGCCTCAAGTGGGCATTCGACCTGGATCTTTTTCTGAAGCTACGCAAGCGTGGTCGGCCCGTATTCCTACGTGTGGTCTTGTCAGAGTTCCGTTGGCACGAGGGCTCGTTGTCGGTGGGATCGCGTCGGGGTTCGGTCACCGAGGCAAGCCTCGTCAGGCAGTCACATCTTTGGACGCCAGTATCTCGGTTGAGCATTCTGTGGGAGCCATTGCTCCGACAAATGATCTTTTTCGCTGGAGCTCGCGTGTCCAGAAAGATCGAAAAACGATGATCGTTTCTCAGAATGCAGAGACGGTGTCTAAGAGGAAGATATGGGCCGTTGTCGGTGCAATTCTGCTGTTGTACGGCGTTCTGATTGCCTTCAACGTAACGACATCGAGCCTTGGACTCAACTTCGCGTCGGCTGACCAGGCGAACACCTCGAAGGTGATTTTTGGAGAGTCTCGCCCGATTCGTAGTGACGAGTGGCTGAGGTCTACTCCGTTCCAAATAGGACGACTTCACGACAGCTGGAAATCAGACTTTCTCAGCCCGTTCGAGTATCGGCCGTCAAACAGTGAGGGGTTGCCGTCTCGGCTCGTGTCGGTCGTCATGTTTCCCGAGAGGGCGATGGTCGAGGGTCTCGGTGAACGTGGATTCGCGACGATCTGGTGGCTACCTGTTGTTCTCGGCTTCTTGTCGATCTTCGCCTTTTTTGTCGTCAACGGACGTCGTGTCGGCCAGTCAGTTGTTGTGGCCCTGCTCGTCATCCTGGCGCCGACCACCGCATGGTGGAGTTACTCGCCGCTGGAGGTGATCTGGCCCTGCCTTGTCGGTGCGGTCACGCTTCGGTTAGCGATCGTTAGGAGTCCATCCGGTTCGGGGTCGAATGGAGCACATCGTCGTGCTCTCGTGTCACCGGTGTTGCTGTCGGTAGTCGGAGGGATATCGCTGTCCCGGCTTCCCTTCGTTTACCAGCCGTGGTCGATTCCAGCATTCCTGCTTCTCGGTGCGCTCACACTCGACCTCCTCCGGAGTGACGGACTTCTCCGTCGTGCGATACGTCCACTGGTGATCATGGGACTGACCGCGGTACTTCTCGCGGGACTCTGGTACGTGTTGAATCGAACCCAGTATTCGACGCTCGCTCAGACGGTGTATCCCGGGGGACGGCGGAGCGAGGGTGGCGGTCTCGCTGTTCCACTCTTCTCGGGTGTATTCGATTTTCTGTTGGCCCGTCGAGTTGGTGCGTCGATCGCCGGAACGAATCAGAGCGAAGCCGCTCTAGGGTGGCTCGTGATCCCGGTGGTGGCGTTTCTCGTGGGGTTCGTCAACAGGGCGCTTCGCGCGACAACAGACGCCATCGGAAACTTGTCGAGGTGGATGACCACAAGTGTGACCGGGATAGTCCTGCTCGCGTGGGGAATCATCAAGTGGCCAACATTTCTTTTGCAGTTCAATCCGCTCAGGTTGCTTCCCGGGGACCGCCTGATCCAGATCCTAAGTGTTGTAGCCTTACTTCCGGCTTTCATGGCTATTTTCCGGATCACTGAGGATCTCGATTGGTCGCGACGGCGATTGGTAGCGACCTGGGGGGCGTTGCTTACAGCTCTGTTGTGTCTCGAGGCCGGCACCGCGTTTCGATCGACTCTCCCGTCGGTGGAAGTCGGACAGGTGTGGGCCGTCTCGGTCGTCGTGGCCTTCGGGGTGTTCGCGCTCGTGGCGTTTCCCAACAGGGTGATCGCCTTGTTGCCTTTGTTGGCGTTCGCGGTCTGGTCAACGGCTTCGGTCAACCCAGTGGTCAGTGGGATGGGTGACCTCGTAGAGTCGAAGTCGGCATCGGTACTCTCGTCGGCCGTGCGGAATGACCCTTCGATGCGCCGAGTCGGATCTGATGACGTTTTCGTAGACGCCCTCGTTGCTGCGAACGGTCTCCCGCTGATGAGTGGCCAGCAGGGATGGGGCCCAAATCGCGAGGCGTATCGGAGAATCGACCCGCAGGAGATCTTCGCCGACCAGTGGAATCGTGGAGCGAGTTATGTCCGTTTTTCGTGGGATCCCTCGCTCGGAGAAGATCTATCGGTGGTCGGCTCGGGAGATCAGATTGTAATTTCGATCTCGCCCTGCAACAGCGGCTTGAAGGATCTCGGGCTCGGCTGGGTGATCTCCTCGGCGCAGCTCAGCGCCGATTGTCTGACTGAAAGTTCCGTATTCAAGTGGATGGACCTTGACCGCTGGCTGTACGCGGTCGCCTAAGTCTCCGGACCGGTGAGGCGCGGGTGGACGTGGAGAAGTGCGCTGAGAACAGCTTTCACCGTGAGGCGTGCTGCCTTGAGCGGATTCGCAGATGACTGGCCGTGGGTTCGGTCTGTTAGGGGAGCACGAATTTCTCGAACCTTATACCCGGCCCGTCCGGCAGACACGATGGCCTCGTAGGTGTCGCCTAAGTAGTACGGAGAAATACATTCCGCCAATTCCCCGAGAAGGGGTTGCTTTATCGCCCGAAATCCCGAAGTTGAGTCGGAGATTCTGGACCCAGTAGCCCGCGAAGCGGACCGACTGAGGATCCTCATCGCGAGCCGGCGCACTACGGAAAGCCTCATCGTGCTTTCAGAAGTATCCGCAAAGCGTGAACCGATTACCATGTGCGCCTCCGTCGACTCGACGGCCGTGACCAAATCATGGATGTGATCCACAGGGTGTTGGCCGTCAGCGTCGCATTGAACGGCCACGTCGTAACCGGCCGCCGTGGCAAAGCGGAAACCACATCGAAGTGCTGCGCCAACTCCGAGGTTGAAAGGAAGAGTCGCCAGGAGAGCACCCTCACCCAAGGCAGTGGCACCTGTTCGGTCGGTGGAACCATCATCTACAACCAACACATCGAAGCCTTGGGCGAGCAGATCGCGAACTACCCGCCCAATGGAACTTTCTTCGTTCCAAGCCGGGACAACTACGAGTGTTCGCAGAGTCATTTCAGTCGATCACTTCGCGTCGCGACCGGATCTCCGATTCCAACTTTGAAAGCGCACTGTCCTCGGCGAGCTTTTGTACTTGCTTCTGAAGACCGGAGATGCTGACCGACAACTGGATACAGATGAGAACCAAGATCGCGATTGCCGCGGTCGAAATGAGTACTCCGGGAGTCGTACTGAGCGCCCGGGCGACCGGTCTAGTGAGTGGTATCAGAACGCCAGAGAGTGCGGTAAGAAGAAGGAGTAGGCACCAGCCGGCTGCATATCGAAATGTCAGAAGTTGTCGGCGTGCTAAAGAAATGACAACAAGTCCGGCGAGCACTGCAACAGTCGCCGTTACCAACGCTTGAACCGATTCGGCCGACATCACTTGGGATTCTAGCCAATCAACGCCGGTTGACGCATGGACGCACCATCTAGACCGCTTGCTGCTCGCGTCGCAAGTACCAGCCATCGCCATGAGAAAGACGAGAGTCCACTGGGATGCACGAGTGACCCCAATAGTGGGTCACCAGTGACATCCGAGTGCGTGTCATATCAATGATCGGGCTTCCGCCGTGGACAAGCTCTTCGTGCCAAATGAGGACATCTCCGGCCTTGCCGAGAAATGGTTCGGCGACTTCAGGGTGTTGGGCCAACTTCATCTCCATTTGCATGTCGGCTTCGACCTGGTCGAACGGAGAGCGAACGTGGCGACCCCCGTCTGGGTTGCGGTAGGGCGGGAGAGTGTGCGATCTGGGCACGTATTGAACAGGCCCGGCCTCGGGATGAACGTCCTCGAGGCAGATTGATGTTGCTATCAGTGTGTTGCCCGCCGGAGGTGGCATGTAATACGTGTTAGCGTGGAGCTTTTGCTGCGATCCGCGTTCGAAGATGAGATAGTTACAGATACACGGGGGCTCGCTAATCAGTCGTCTGATCGTCGAGGTGATTCGAGGGGCGAGAGCGAGATCTCAGATGAACTCGTGCACGAGGTAGGCGTCATTCAACTTGTAGACGAACTCTCTGGCGTCGTTAGGAACCTCAGAAAACCGCCGCCGCCCGCTTCGTGGGTCGTCGGTCCCGAGATAGGCGTCGATAGTCAATGGACTACGTGAGGTCTCTCGTGTGCTCCAAATTTCGTCAACGAAAGCCCTTGCCTCCGTCATCGTTTCGGGGTCGAAACATGATTTGAGAACGAGCTATCCATCGCGATGAAATCTTTGTACTTCCTTGCTTCGAATTTCTTGTTTTCGAAAAAATTCATTCGAGTTCCCTACCTGTGAACTGTTGGGTCAATTCCGTGAATTGTGAAGTCGAAATTTGGAAGAAAGCGATCGCGACCGAGAACCACCGAGCCCCAACGGCCCCACAAGGCTTGGATCTCGTCATCGTCAACTCTGGGGTCACGACTCACGGATTCGAAATGGTGCAACGCGACATTGGGCGTCCAGATCATCCGATATCCGCGAGCGTCGAGTTTGTTGCCGAAGTCGACATCGTTGAAAGCCCGGGGAAATTCGACGCACAGTCCACCCACTTCGTCGAACACATCACGAGGAATGGCGACACAGGCCATGGTGAGCCCGCTTCGCTCGGCCGGCATTGTGAGCACAGAAAATGGTCCACGTTCGTCGGGCGAGAGACCGAAAGCTGCATTGTGGGCGCCGAGATTGTAGAAATGCCCGGCACTCTGAATGCGACCGTCTTCCAGAAGCAACAGTGGCCCGACCATGCCAACGTCAGGTTCATCGAGGAATGTGATGAGGCCTTCGATCCAATCAGGCGAAAAGACCTGTGTGTCATCATTGAGCAGGATGATGATGTCCCCGGACGATCGGACGACACCCAGGTTGCATTTCTCGGAGAAGTTGAATGCTTTTCCGTAGGGAACCTCCACCAGTTTCGTGCCGACAACACTTCGCAGGTTCTGAAGCACCGAGTTCGGTGTTCGAGGGGTGTCATAAACCACGACGATTTCGTAGTTCGAATACGAGGAACGTTCGACGATGCTGGTCACCGCGGTCTCGACTAACACCATGTCTCGGCCCCAAATTCGCTTCGCTGTTCCGCAGGTGGGGATGACGATGCTGACCTTCGGGTGGCGAGTGAGATTTCGCGTGGTGCGTAGGTAGAACTCTGGTGTCGTTTCGACGATTCCGGAAATTCCCACTCTGTTCAGGTGTTCTTGCACGGCTTTTTGCGCCGCGACGAGAGCATACGGCTTGGCCTCCGGATCGAGTGCCGCCGATCCGGCCACGGTCCGCCAGTGGTACAAGACCTTGGGGATATGGGCGATGGCCCGGGCTTTTTCGGTCACTCGCAGGAACAAGTCGTAGTCCTGGGAGCCATCGAAGCCGGGCCGGAACGCACCAACTTCGCGGACCAACGAGGTACGCAACACCGACAAGTGTGAGCAGTAGTTCTGTCCACGTAATCGCTCCGGCGACCAGTCGGGCTTGGAGAATGTGTCGTAGTAAACACCGGCCTCGTTCACTTTGTCCTCGTCGGAATACAAGTAGTCGACGGTGGGGTGCTGGTCGATGACGAGGGAATTCTCATGCAAGGCATCGGGGGTCAGTTCGTCGTCGTGATCGAGCAGAACGATGAAGTCACCCGTGGCTCGTGCGATCCCGTCGTTGGATGCGGCGACAATTCCGCCGTTGGATGACCTTTCGATCACTGTCACTTGTGCACTACTGGCTGCCAACAGACGCAGTTCCTCGCGTACCTTCGGGTTGGTCGAGCAATCGTCGATCAGAATCCATTCCCAGTCGTGCTCTGTCTGGGCCAACACGGAGGATGCACATGATCGAAATGCTTCCAGCGGAGGATCGAAGACGGGTGTGACGATGGAGAAACGGGGCGGCACGTCAGCCTCGTTTGCGCAGAATTCGGCGAAGCGGTTTCGCGGGGCCAAGAAGGACTGCCCCGATCCTCCACGTTCGAGAACTCAGGATCAGATCGATTTGCTCCTCGAGCTGTTCGTTGCGCGCAACCACGTTCTGGTGATTCAAGATTCCCATGGCTTCACCACGACGTGCATCGCCGATTTGAATCTTCTGAAGTTGTGCCCGGAGCTCGCCCTCGCGAACGAGGCAACCGATCAGTTCATCGCGCAGCTGTATGACTTCCAGCCGGAGCTCTTCGACGTTCTCCGGCATAGGTCCGGAGACGTGCCGCGGGCGGAACGAAACGTGCGCAATCGAATCGCCCGACGGGACAACATTATTAGTGGGATCGTCCATACCTTGGATGGAAGATACCGGAAGAACCCCAGAAGATGTCCGGAGATTGGCGCTGTGTGCTACACCGATAACTTTTTGGCGGTCGTATCGACCCTCCTTTGGACATATAGCCGGCGGCAGATTCGAGAAACAGGGAGAGGATTCGTTCGTTAGTCGGCTCGTCGCCGAAACCTGGGTTCATCGCAGCCCCGAAACAAGTGTGTTCAGTTCCGCACCGATCACCTCGGCGGCAGCATCTGAGGGGTGGTCGGTGAAGCTGTACATCATCTGGCCATTCACGACGTGGCGGGCGATGCCGAAATTGTCGAAGTAGACGTCGTTGGGGTCGAAGACCGTCACGGCTTCCGTGTATCCGGAAGCGATTTCATCCAGCATGGCTCGGTAGTGGCTCGTCTGGGTGTCGAATGTAGATCTCGTGATCTCGCAATTGTCGACGTTGGTCTGCAGCAAGTTCTCGACGAGTGGTAGCCGGGTTCGCCGCTTCATGCAA
Organism: Ilumatobacteraceae bacterium; assembly: GCA_021298195.1. GTDB lineage: Bacteria > Actinomycetota > Acidimicrobiia > Acidimicrobiales > Ilumatobacteraceae > Casp-actino8. The sequence continues at coordinate 49,675 of JAJTEQ010000009.1, read as the reverse complement.
TCCTCGGGCCGAGTAAGTGGTGGGTTGTCCACGTACAGGACCACCTTCTTGCCGTTCGCCACCAGTCGGGCGACGGTCGCAGCCAGACCCACGCGCACCAGGTCACCATTGGGGCTGGTAGGTAGTTCCGCGAAACTGGACTCGCTGGCGATCTGATACATGGCCCGAACCGCGCCGACCAGAACAACGGTCTCGATGTAGTCGTTGCGGTTCACCGCATCGATCGCCGCGGTGATCGATGGCTGATACCACTCGTAGGCGGGGTGGTCGATGATCATCGGCACCGGCGCTCCGTTCTCATTGGTGCCCCCGATCATCAGCCACCGTCCACCGGGTCGCGAGGTCCGAATCACTCCGCCGATCAACGTGTAGGCCTTGCTGTCTCCGATCAGGGCGAATCGTGGCTTCTCGCGGGAATCTCGAAGACAATGAGCCATCAAACTCTCGGCCTCGGGGTCCAAGCCACACCCGTTCTCGACGACGTCATCGATTCCGTCCGGTTCACCGTCGTCCAGTGGCGGGTTCATGGTGACCACTCGGCGCGACGGCAGTCCGTCGTTCTGGTGGGTCACAACACCGACCGTGGCCACGACAACCAGGGGAACCACCAACACCGCCATTTTGGTGCGGGTGTTCAGGCGAATCTTGAGGGGCGTCTCGATCAGCCGATACGTGACGGCGGCCAGGACGAATGAAAGAACGACGATGGCCGTGCGAACCTGCGGTGTGGGGGTGGTGCCGGCGACGATGCGCGCGATGACCAGCAACGGCCAATGCCACAGGTACAGCGGGTAACTGATCAGACCGACCCAGACCAGCACCTTGTTGGACAGCAGGCGGGCGACCGGGTTCGACGCGCCGCCGCTGATGATCAATGCCGTGCCGATGGTGGGAAGGAGGGCGTTCCACGAGGGGAACGGTGACGATGCATCGATGGTTGCCAGGGCGATGACGATCATGGCGACGCCGATCGAGGGAACGATGGTCCGCCGCCCGATTCGTGCCAGCAGTTCGCCACCGACCATGGCCAGGAGACTGCCGATCATCAACTCCCAGAAGCGAGTGAGCGGGCTGTAGTACAGACCGGCCGACGACGAGTTCGTCTGGGCGATGCACGCGACGAAGGAGACCGCCCCCACGAGGACGGCGGCCCCTTTCACGAGAGTTTTGCTCTTGGCCAGCAGCCAGATCGCGAACGGCCACACGATGTAGAACTGCTCTTCGATGCCCAACGACCACAGATGAGTGAGCGGTTTCGCACTCGAGTCGACGTCGAAGTAACCCGCTTCGCGCCACAGAGCGAAGTTCGCCACGAACAGCGCACCGGCCGCGATGTGCTTACCGAGCTGAGCGAACTCGACCTGAAGCAACGTGAGCCAGCCGATGACGTAGACCGACGCGAGGACCACGATCAGTGAGGGAAAGATCCGACGGGCGCGGCGAGCGTAGAAGTCCCGAAAGCCGAAGGTGCCGGTGGTCGTTCCGCGCAGGATGATCCGGGTGATCAGGTAGCCCGAGATGACGAAGAACACGTCGACCCCGATGAAGCCACCCGGAATCATCCACGGAAAGGCGTGGAAGAGCACCACGGACACGACGGCCACGGCGCGAAGCCCGTCGATGTCGGGTCGATATTCGGGTCCGGTCAGGGACTCGGGTGTGGTGTGGCCGTCGCTACGCCCGGACATCGAACACCCCGTTTCGAGGGCCCGCGGACATCACACTTCTTCGGGAAGTCGCCGACCCATTCGATGGAAGATCCACCAACCCACCGTGAGGCTGACCGCGGCGGAAGCGAGCATCAACAGGAATCGCGTGAGAGACGGACAGCGAGCGTCGTAGAGAAGGTCGCGATACGACGACACGAAGGCCCGCATGGGGTTGAGTTGAAGCAGCCGGTCGGCCCATTCGGGTGCGCGGTCCTTGATGAGATCGGGTGAGTACACCACGGGCGTGAGGAAGAACAGGACCTGGATGAAGATGGTCCACAGGTACGTCAGATCTCGGAAATAGACCGACAATGTGGACAGGGCCAAGGCGAAACCACTGGCGAACACGGCCAAGATGGCGCTCACCACCACCACCAGAGGGAGCCACGGCAAAATCGGGCTGCCCGCGATCAGCAGGACCACGCACAGCAGGCCCATCTCGATCCCGAATTGCACGCAGGCGTGCAAGGCGTTGCTGAACACCAGCACTTCGCGGGGGAACGCCACACGCCGCACCAAACCGGAGTTGTTCGCGATGGCTCCCATACCCAGGTTGGTGACCAGAGCGAAGAAGTTCCACGGCAGCAGCGCCGCCAGCAAGAAGTAGGCGAACCCGGTCAGTCCGCTGGGGTCACCAACGGGGGCCGTGGACTTGAACAACACCCCGAACACGAACGAGTAGATGGCCACGGTGGCCAACGGATTGAGCATGGACCAGGTCCAGCCGAGGAACGAACGTCGGTACTTGGTGCGCAGCTCCCGCAGGGTGAGATTCCACAGAAGCTCTCGGGATTCGAAGACGCTGGCGACGGGAGACATGGGCAGTCGAATTCTACTGATTTTCGGTGGTCCGAGCGTTCGTTAGCCCCCTCTCGACCGTGGGGATCGGCAAGAATGAGAACGCATGTCGTCGGAAGCAGTCAACGTCTCGGATCTTTGGAAGAACTTCCGGCTGTACCACGAGAAGAATCAGTACCTGAAGGCCGCGATCCTTCGTGGCCGTCGTGCTCGGTACGAAGAATTCTGGGCGCTGCGCGGAATCGACTTCACGGTGCCGACGGGAACCACGTTCGGCGTGATCGGCAGCAACGGGTCCGGCAAGAGCACCCTTCTGAAGTGTCTGACCGGCATCCTCACGCCCGACAAGGGTTCGGTCACGGTGAAAGGGCGAATCTCGGCATTGCTGGAACTCGGCGCTGGTTTCCATCCGGAATTGTCCGGACGCGAGAACGTGTTCATGAACGGTGCCATTCTCGGACTGTCGAAAAAGGAGATCACCGCCAAGTTCGACGACATCGTCGAGTTCGCCGGGTTGGAGAACTTCATCGACACCCCGGTGAAGAACTATTCCTCGGGAATGTTCGTGCGATTGGGCTTCGCCGTCGCGGCCCATGTGGAACCCGAGGTGCTGCTGATCGACGAAGTGTTGTCGGTGGGCGACGAGAGTTTCCAGCGCAAATGCGCCGAGCGCATCGAGCAGTTCCGTCGAGAGGGCCGCACGATCGTCTTCGTCAGTCATGGTTTGGCCCAAGTGGAGCAGTTGTGCGAATCGTGCGCCTGGCTGGAAAAGGGCGAGTTGAAGATGATCGGTCCGTCGGGCGACGTGATCTCGGCGTATCAGGGCGAAAGTCACCAGGCACAACGCGTCGAGGGCGAACTCGGTCAACGGTGGGGAAGTGGTGAGGCCCAGATCGTCGCCGTGCGCATCTCGGACGCCAACGGCCAGTCCGCGTCCGTGCTCACGACCTTGGAGGGCGCCTCGATCGACATCGATCTGTCGTCACACATGCCGTTGCAAGATCCGGTGGTGACACTGCGCATCGACACGCTGGCCGGTCACCCCGTGTGGGGATCGTCCACGCGTCGCAACGGGATCTCGCTGGGAATGCTCGACGGCCCGGCGTCGGTGTCGGTGCGCATGGACTCCTTGCCGTTGCTCGAGGGCGTCTACGACGTCACCGTCGGCTTGACCGACCACACGGAAATGCACCCCTACGACCATTGGGAGAAGCGGGTGCGTTTCGAGGTGCGGCAGTACAAGTCGTTCGACATCGGGGTGACGCACATTCCGTCGCATTGGAGCGTCACCGGCACCCGTGGTGTGATGCAGGGGGGCTGAGTTGTCCCTCGTCACCTGCATCACCGTCGCCTACGGCCCCACGCCGACGTTGCCGAGATTGGTCGAGTCGCTCGAGCGTCACGCCGGTGACGTGTCGCCCGACATCGTCGTGGTCAGCCAACCCGACCCCGAGGGGTGCCGCGAGGACGTCGGGCAGCTCGCCGATCGTGTGCGACACATCCGGTTGAACGAGAACCTGGGGTTCGGGCCGGCCAACAACCTGGCGGTCACGGAATGCGATTCCGAGTTCGTGGCGTTCGTGAACCCCGATCTGGTCGTCACCGAGGGGTGGCTGAGCCCGTTGCTGCGCGCCCTCGAGGATCCGGCGGTGGCCATCGCGGCGCCGCCGTTGCTGGACGGCGAGGGGCGGCTGGCCGAGGCCGGTCAGGCGATCTTCTCCGACGGCGGTACCGAGGCCATGGGCGGTTCGCACTGGCCCGACGGCTACGACTCGGTGATGTTCGCTCGTGACGTGGACTACGCCTCGGCCGCGTGCTGGGTGATGCGGCGCGACGCGCCCCGGCCTACTTCGAGGACAGCGACCTGGCCATGACCGCCTGGTGCCGAGGTCTGGTGTCGCGCCTGGTGGTGGATCGGCCGGTGGTGCACCACCACGTGGCCGCCAGTGAGCAACGGAACTTCTTGGCCCGCTCGTCACGAGCCGCCTTCGAGCAGAAGTGGGTCGAGCAACTGCGACGTCAGCCGACGCGATCGACGCGGGGCTTCGACGCGCGCATCGTTCGTGATCATCGTGCAGCGCGGCGGATCGCGTGCGTGTTCGAGGGAACGATGGATTCCGACCGGATGGCCCGAGCGGCCGCGGAGGCAGGCAAAGAGGCGGCCGCGAATCCGCGGGACCGCGTCACCCTGATCGTGCCCCGTGGCGCCACGGTCGGCCGACTGCGCCGTGAGCATCGAGCCGGCGGCCTCGAGGTGATCGCCGCGGAGTCCGTGCATCGTGCGGACCTCTCGTGGGCCACCGAGGTGAGGAGCGTGGGGAAGTGAGTCGTCGCGTTCGCTGGGGCCTCGTGCTGATTCTCGGGCTCGCGGGTTACGCGATTCGGGGATATCTGTTGGGAACCAAGTTCGGTGAGATGAATGCGGACGAGGCCTTCACGGGTCTACAGGCCCTGGAGATCGCCAAGGGTGACCTTCCCATCGTCATTCGAGGAATCGGCTACACCGGGAACGTCGACAGTTACGTGTTCGCACCGTTCACCATGTTGTTCGGGGCTCGGGTGGTGCCGCTGAAATTGCTGACCAGTCTGTGGTGGGCCGTGTCGGCGTTCGTGATGTTCCACGTCATCCGGTCGATTCGCCGCGACGTAAAGTCCGAGCACGCGGAGCGGTGGGCATCGCTCGGCGCGGGAATGTTGTGGCTGACGCCCGGGGCGATGATGGTGGTGTCCACCCGAGCGTTCGTGGCTTACGGCTTGCTCCTTTTGACGACCTTCGCTTCGGCGTTCGTCGTTCGTCGTGTGGTGCTCGCAGAGGCGACCTCTCGCCGCGACGTGTGGTTGGCGGGCGCACTGTTGGGGTTCGCGTTCTACCTGCATCCGATGACCTTGGCGGCGGTGATCCCCATCGCCCTCGTGCCGTGTTGGACGTTCCGACGACGGCTGCGCGACTGGTGGGTACCAGCCGTGGGCGCGGCCGTGTTCGTGAACATTCCGTTCCTAGCCTGGAACGTGAAAAACAACTGGCTCAGTCTGTCCCAGCCGTCGCCGCCGATGAACAGCACGTGGGATCGGCTCTCCAGCTTCTTCACCGGTTTGCTCCCTCGGGCCTTCGGAATGATGAACCTCGATGGTTCATGGGTGTGGGGTGCGGTATCGGTGGTCGTGTACCTGCTCATGTTGGCGCTGGTGTCCCACGGTGTCGTGGTGCTCGTCCGCAAGGTTCCGGGCGGGCTGGTGCTGGCTCTCCCGGCGGTTTTGTGTTGGCCGCTCTTGTCCTTGTTCAACAACTCTTGCCGATGTCGCCGGTCGGGGTCGACCGCTCCTCGCTTCACGCACGGCCGTGGCCGTGGCCCTGGTCGTGTGGGTCGGTGTGCTGGTGCTGCCGTGGATCAGGGCGAACGCGGGTCCGCAGGTGGACGATCCCAACGGCCGGGCCCGCGTGTTGGTCCAGACGTTGGAGGACGAGGGATTCCGTTACGCCGCGGGCAATTATTGGCTGGTCCATCCGATCGAGTACCAGAGCAACCAGAGAATCCACGTGGCCGTGGCCGGCCATCCGTGGGGACAGATCTTGTCGTGGCGTCCGCGACTTCCTTGGGGGGTTCTTTTCGCCCAACGACAGATCGAGGTGCTGTCACAAGGCCCGCTCGACGTCGCCTACGTCTTCCAAGCGGGCGACGAACAAGTCGCGGCCCTGCCGTTGCCGGTCGAGCAATACGAACGCCGCGAGGTGATGGGGGCCGTGTTGTATCTTCCACTGGTGCCCGAATGAGCCCGTGGCGCGAGTGGAGTCGACGACGTGTGGAACGGTAAGCGCTTGGCAGTGATCCTGCCCACCTACAACGAACACTTGTCGATCGCCGCGTGTATCCGTGGATTCGAGTCACTCGGGATCGTCGATGAGATTCTGGTGGTCAACAACAACGCCCATCCGGACACCTCCGGCGAGGTGGCACCCACGACGGCACGCGAAGTGCTGGAGACCACGCAGGGATACGGCGCCGCCATCCGACGCGGTTTCGCCGAGACTCGCTCGTTCGATCTGGTCTGCGTGTGCGAGCCCGACGGAACGTTCGATCCCGCGGACCTGTTGAAGTTGTTGCCCTACACCCACGACGTGGACGTGGTTTTCGGCTCGCGCACCACCCAGGCCCTGATCCTGTCGGGGGCGAACATGGGCTGGTTCTTGAAGTGGGGGAATTGGGCGGTGGCCAAGATGGTCGAGGTGTTGTTCAACACCGTCTTCTTGTCCGATGTCGGGTGCACCTACCGCGTGATCCACCGTGAGGCGCTCGATCGTCTCGAACCCAAGTTCGACATCGATGGCTCGTCGTTCGGGTTGGAGATGATGCTCCATGTGGCGCGTGAGCGCATGTCGTTCGTGCAGATTCCGGTGAAGTATCAGGAACGCGTGGGTGAGAGCTCGGTCACCGGCAGTTTCTGGAAGGCCTGGACTCTGGGCTGGCAGATGATCCTTCTGACCTTGCGCATGCGCGTGTCGCCCAAGTGAGAGTCATCACTTCTTGCGACGAAACTTCGCCACGATGCGACCCACGACTTCGTCCGGGATGTTCAAGCGACGCTTGACACGGGTGTAGAGGCCGATCGCGGTCTTGTCCAGCCAGATGAGAGCGCGACGACTCCCGTCGGTGGGACGCGCCCGGTAGTTGGTGGGACGGAGACGTGCGGATTCGTCGAACGTGTAGTAATACAGCGCCATCGAATTGCGGGTTCGATCGGGAGGGCAACGCAACGGCTCCGGAACTCCGTGGTAGCTGTCGACATCGGTGTCGAAGATCACGCACCGATTGAGAAGGGGACTGATTCGGGCGTGACAGGTTTTCATGTCGCGCGACCAGAGCTCCAGGTGACCTTCGTACTCGTCCTTCCAGTCGTCGTTCAGGTAGACGAGCAGATTCACTCGTCGTCGCAAGTCCCGGCGAATGGGATGAACGGTGAAATCGGCGTGAACGTTGAGGTATCCGCCAACCTGTGATTGATGCAGACCACCGCCCTCGAGGTCCGGGTCGGCGAGGAGGCCGTCGATTCCGGTCAGCTTTTCGAGATGCCGGAGAAAGCTCGGCGAGTTCAAGGTCATGAGGATCGATCGCATCGGTTCGGGAATGACGTCGATCTTGGTGAGCCCGTGCTTGTCGGAGTTGTAGTGCGAATAATGAATCCAGATTTCGTCGTCGGCGATGGGGAACGCCGCTGACGCCTCCTCGGCCAGATCAGGGTCGAGAAAGTCGTCGATCACGACGTGCGGGAAAGGCGCGGCTCCTCGATACTCACTCGCCAGTGTTTCAAACCGGGTCCCGGTCCGCTCCATCCAGGCACCGAACTCGCGCTCGACCCTCATGTCAGGATCCCATCGGTTTGCGAGCGATCACCAGCATCTGACTGGCGAACGGACGATATGGGAGCCGCAGGTAGAGGGGAGTGAGGCGATGGCCGAACGAGAGGCGAGATTTGAGGGTGAGAGGCAGAAAACGAGCGTCGACTCGGGTCACCTCGAAACCGATGGACAGTAGCCAGTCGCGTAGTGAGTGGTGCGTCAGGATCGTCTTGTGTGTGAAATCGTCGAAGTAGTGATGCGGCTTGACACGAAAATTCGGCTGGATGACCAACAACTTGCCGCCGGGTCGGAGTGTCCGATGAATCTCACGCAGGCAGCGGTCGACCTCGTCGCGTTCGAGGTGTTCGAGAAGATTGCTCGCCAGCACCGTCCCGATCAGATCGTCGGCCAAGGGAATGCGCTCGGCAACGTCCGCTCGGAGGGCCTCGATGCCTTCGGCCGATTCATCGAGAATCGCGGGATCGAGATCGATCGCGATCCGCCGGATCGACCGAACACTCTCGAGGAAGTCGAGGTTTCCGGCTCCGAGGTCGACCACCGGCGAGTTCGTATCGATCTCGGACCTCAGATAATTGGCGATCGATCGCCAGACGAACCGTCGAGCGGCATTCTTCGGAATTCGAAGGCTCCGATAGTCGGCGGTTGACATCGGCAAGATCCTATGCGATCGCGCCGAATTCGCTCAGCGCTTGACGCACTCGAACGTGACGAACTGATACCCGGGCTGGAATCCGTATTTTTCGGCCTCTTCGTTGGATGCGGCCTTCACGAGGAACGAGGGGCGACTGTCGGCGAGCATTTCCTCGACGTGGAAGCCGTCGCCGTTCGATCGCGCGGGGGGAATGGTTCCGTTCAACATGTCGAACCACTGCGGGGTCACCAGTGCGGCGACCGTGAAACCTTCCGCTTCGAGCTGCTCGGTCAGGTCCCATCCGAAGTTGAAAAAGACCGGAGTGTTGTCGGCGTGGAATTCGGGGGTCGTGGGGACGTGGGTCTTCCCGTAGCAGAGGGGCACCTGCAGATACATTCGCCCGCCCTCGGACAGAACGCGGTGGATCTCCCTCAACGCACGTCGAGTGTCGGGGACGTGCTCCAACACGTGGGGGGTCAAGAGGATGTCCACCGACGCTGATGGAAGCGCGATGTCCTGGAGGTCGATGCGAATGTCGCCGACGTGGGCCGAGAGGTCGAAATCGCTCGCGGTGTAGTCGAAGAAGCGACGCATCAATTCGCGGTACCCGGCGCCCATCCGGGGGCTCGTCTCGAGCACGCGAAGTCCGCGGCGATACTCGACGCGGCTGAGGAAACAGTGGAGCAGGAATCGATCGCGGGCGATGCTCCCGCACAGCGGACAATCGGCCATTTCCGTGTGGTACGGACGTGCGAACTGCGGACCCGACCAATGGCAGATGTTGCAGACCGCGGGCTGTCGACGAAATGCCCGGGGCCTCACCCATGGGCGACGACCCAATTCCCACCACGCCCCCTCGGGGGCGGCCAATCCGACGCGCCGAGCGAGGGGCCGAAGGAGGGCCTTGGCCCGTCTGGAAACGCTGTCACCGGCCCCGAGCACCATTGGATGGCAGGCTAATCGGTGTCCCCGTCGATGGCGATGAATCGAAAGCGTGACAGCGCCCACCGGTAACCTTGACGTCGTGCGAGTACTCAAGGCATTGGTCGCGAGAATCACCGGTCGCGATGTGCGCGCGTTGCGAGCCGACGTGGCCGAGATCCGCAATCAGGTGCAGGTCATCAACGACGTCGTTCAATCCCTGAATCACGACGTGCGTTCGGGGGCCGATCGCTCCCTGCCGTTGTTCCTGGGCTACGCCGAACGGGTCCGACTGGACGCCGACACGGCGATGGCGGCCGTGGAGTCGATCGAGCGGCAGATCACTCGCTTGGAGGCCATGATCGACGTCGCCTCCTCTCCCGCGAAACGGAGCTGAGGCCGGTGCCGAACCCCCGGGTGTTGGTGGACGGGCGCGTCATCTCGCATCCCACCGCCGGCGGACGAGGGGTGGGTCGTTACACCATCGGACTGGTGCGGGCCATGCGGGCCGCGGGGGCCGACGTGGTGGTGCTCGTCGATTCGGTTCGCGATGATCGCGAATGGCGCAGCGCCATCGACGGCATCGTCACCGCGCCCCTGACGCGAACGGCGATGTCGAACGAACCGGCGTCGACCTGGTTTCTGTGCACCCAGATGATGTTGCACCCCGTCGCGCTCGACGTCGTGCCGCGCGCCGTCACCGACGCCGGTCTTCGGGTGGTGGGTGTTCTGCACGACGTGATTCCGTATCGCTACCCCGATCGGTATCTGGTGGACGCGTCGGCACGCGTGCAGGCGCGTCTGCGGGCCGGACTGGTGCGCACCTTCGATCTCCTTCTGTCGAACTCCACGTTCTCGGCCGATACGGCCAGTGCGGTGCTCGACTTTCCGCGCGATCGCATCGAGGTGGTGGGCGCAGCCATCGAACCGCAATTCGTTCCGTCCGATGACTCGGAATCCGTCGATGCTCGACTGACCCGATTGCTCGGCATCGGACTCGATCCGGCGCGCGAGCGCGTCGTCGCCGTCACCGGTGGGGACGACCGCAAGAACACCATGGGACTGATTCGTGCGTGGGCGGGTCTGCCGATGGGGCTGCGCGGAAGTCATCAATTGGTGATCGCCTGCGCGACCGTGCCCGCCGTGCGCGACCGCTGGCATCACGTCGTTCATCACCTGGGTCTCCGGTGGCAGTCCGACGTGGTGGTCACCGACACCGTCACCGACGACGAGATGGTGGCCCTGTATCAGGGCGCCCGCTTGTCGGTGTTCCCCTCGTTGGAGGAGGGATTCGGGTTGCCGGTCGCCGAAGCGGCAGCCAGTGGGTGTCCGGTGATCTGCAGCGACAACTCGTCCTTGCCCGAGGTCATCGGCGACGCGCGCGCCACCTTCGACGCTCACGACGTGGCCGACATGACCAACGTGATCCGATCGGGCCTGGAGGACGAGTCGTTCCGTGCGCTGTTGTCCGAGATCGCGCGGAAGGCATCGACGTCGTGGACCTGGGACCGGGTCGGTCGCGCGGCGGTGGCGGCGTTGATCGAGGGTTCGCCACGCGCGACCGTGCGTCGGTCACGACGTCGCCGAGTCGCTCTGGTCGGACCGTTCGCCGGTTCGCCCTCGGGTATCGGTGCCTACAACGAACGCGTGTTGGCGGCGTGGGAATCCACCACGCGGTCGGCCGACATGGAGCCCATCGTCGAATTGACCGCCACCGAACTGACGGGTGGAGGTCGCCGCAACGTGGCGGGTCTCGGGCGATACTTCGCGAAACACGACTTCGATGCGATGGTGAACACGCTCGGTTCGTCGGAGTATCACGCGGTGACGCTGGCCTCGTTGGGCGAGCACGCTGGTCACGTGTGGCTGCACGAGCCGACGTTGGTGGGGTGCCACGCGGGTCTCGGGCACCTTTCCGGACAACGCGACTGGGCCGAGGCGCGGATGCGCGACGAACTTCGCCGTGCCGGTGTTCCCGAAACCGTCTGGCCGTCGGATCTGTTGGACGCCGACGCGTATCACCGCGCGAACATCACCTTTCTCGAACCGGTGCTGGCGGTGGCCGAGACCGTGATCGTGTCCTCCGACGAGGCGGCCGACGTGGTGAAGTCGATCGATCCGGAACATCCGCCGATCCTGGTCGTGCCACACGCCACCCATCACAACGAACGGGCATCCATGCCCGTGGGTCGCACCATCGTGTCGTACGGATGGCTCGACGAGAGCAAGAAGCCCGAACTGCTCATCGGAGCGGTGGCCACGTTGTCGGGATGGATGCGCGACATCCGACTGGTGTTCGCCGGTGGATGTTCTCCGGAGTTGCGCACCCGCCTGGACGCGGTGGTGACCGCCCGACATCTGGAGGAGTGGGTGCACTTCACCGGTTGGCTGGATGCGACCCAGTTGAACGAAACCTTGCTGACCGCCCGCGTCGGGGTGCAATTGCGTCGCCAGGCCCGCGGACAACGAAGTGGTGCGGTGGCCGAACTGAACTCACGAGGAATTCCGGTGATCACCGACATCGGCTCCGACGAGATCACCGACGCCGACTTCTTGTCGGAGTTGTTGCGTCCGCTCCTGACCAACGACCACGACTGGCAACGCGCGTCGGATGAATCGTGGCGCGCCGGGCAAGAGTTCCGGTTCGAGGATCTGGCCGAGGTGCTCGACCGGTGGTTGTTCCCGATACGACCGCACGAACGGGGAACGGTGAGCCACCCCCACGACCTGATGCCCGAGTTGCGCGACCGGTCCTCGTTATCGTGAGCACGCCATGACTTCGCCGTCTCCTTTCGTTCGGATCGTCGTGCTGTCCTTCGACGGCGGGCAGATGACGATCGACTGCATCGAGTCGCTTCTTCGCACGTCGTGGCCCTCCGATCGCCTCGAAATCGTGATGGTCGACAACGGCTCGCTCGACGACGTGACCGAGCGCGTGCGTGCCCACCATCCCATGGTGCGGGTGTTGGAACCGTTGCGGAATCTGGGCTTCGCCGGTGGCTGCAACCTCGGTTTGTCGGCGACGCACGATTCCGAAGGGCGCGAATTGTCCGAGTACGAGTTCGCGGCGTTGATCAACAACGACGCCACCGTCGATCCGGGTTGGCTCGTCGGTTTGATGTCCGGGTTCGACGCGGGAAGTGACGTCGGTGCGGTGAGCGCCAAGATGCTCTTCGCCGACCGATTCACCGGGATCGACGTCTCCGTCTCCGAGACGACGGCCGCCGGTGGCGGGGATGACCGCTCGATCGGGGTGTGCGTGTCCGCGGTTCGCATCGACGGGAAGCGCGAGGATCATCGCCTGCAGTTCGACGAAGGCTTTCACGGACCGGTGGCGCACGATCCGTCGCGCGACGAGGAGTTCGCCCGTTGGAGCAAGAAGACCGGGTCACTGCGCCTCGTCGAAACTCGCGGGGATCCCTCGGTGGTGCAGACGGCGTCGTTGCGCCTGTCGGCCGAGACCCCGCGCACCGTGACCCTGACGACCGACCTCGACCGGGTGACCGTCGAGATCGGTGGCGGATACGACGTGAAGAATCCCGTCTTCACCTGGGTGGACGTGCGCATCGGCTCCGACGTGTTCGACGTGGTGAACAACGTGGGTTCGAACCTGTACCAGCGGGGCTTCGGTGGCGACCGCGGATTCCTCGAGCGTGACCGCGGGCAGTACGAGCAGGCCGCCGAGGTGTTCGCCTGGTGCGGGGGAGCGGTGTTGCTGCGAGGCGACTACCTGAGATCGGTCGGGCTCTTCGATGAGCGCCTGTTCCTGTATTACGAGGACACGGACCTGTCGTGGCGCGGTCGGCTGCAAGGGTGGCGTTACGTCTACACGCCCGAGGCCGTCGTGCGCCATCGTCACGCGCAGTCGTCGGGAGTCGGCAGCGACGTCTTCCGGTTCCACACCGAGCGCAACCGCTTGTTGGTGTTGGCGAAGAACGCACCGATGTGGTTGGCCCTGCGCTCGGGATTGGGTGAGATCAAGCGAACCGCGGTGGTGAACGTGCGACATCTGGTGTTGCGACCGCTCACGTTGCGCATGCCGGCTCGTCCGGAGGCTCGCCACCGGCGACGCGTGCTGAAGAGTTACCTGAGTCTTCTCCCGGCGATGCTGCGGGATCGTTGGATGATGGATCGGCACGTGTCGCGCGGGTCCCTGATGCGTTGGGAAGTCTCCAAGTGAGTCGCGTCGCGATCTACAACCTCTACTGGACCACCTACGGCGGTGGCGAACAGGTGAGCGGCGCCATCGCCGAGTGTCTGCAGAGTGGTCACGAGGTGACTCTTCTGGGTCCGGAGCAGATCGACGTCGAAACGACACGATCACGTCTGGGCGTGGATCTCTCGGGTTGCCGGTGGCGAAAGGTGGTCGACGACGAACAGGCCAGCGAGGCCAGCGCCGACTACGACGTCTTCATCAACGGCACCTACCTCAGTGACGCCCGCAACCGGGCGACGCGGGGTTTGTACTACGTCCACTTCCCCGGTCTGCCCACCACTCCGCGTCAGCGCGTGGTGCGTACCGTGGCGCGCGTGGGCGCGGCGGCGTTGTCGGTGGTGCCGCGACTGCCCGGCCCGGTGGCCGGCGTGAAGCGTGGTCTCGAGCGACGACTGGTGGACATGTCGTGGGTGAACACGTACGACACCTTCATGGCTAACTCGGCCTACACCTCCACCTGGATCCGGAATCTGTGGGGTGTCGACAGCGTGGTGGTGCACCCACCAGTGCGTCCGTCGGTGATGCCCGGCACCAAGTCGCACACCATCGCCTCCATCGGTCGCTTCTTCGACCCCTCGTTCGGTCACTGCAAGAAGCAAGCGGATCTGCTGAACGGCTTCTCGCGCATGGTGACGTCGTCCGATGGAGTGGGCGATTGGCGCTTGGTGTTCGTGGGCGGTGCCGACGCCGCCAGCCGCGAGTACGCATTGGGCATGCGACGCGGAGCCATCGGTTTGCCCGTCGAGGTGCATCTGAACGTGCCGCGCGCGTTGGTGGAGTCGACCCTGTCGGCGGCCTCGATCTTCTGGCACGCCGGTGGTTTCGGCGAGGACCCCGACACGCATCCCGATCGGTTCGAGCACTTCGGCATCGCCGTGGTGGAGGCCATGGCCGCCGGTGCCGTGCCGGTGGTGTTCGGCGCGGCGGGTCCGGCCGAGATCGTTCGCCATGGCGTGGACGGGTTCCATTGGCACACGCTCGACGAATTGGCGGTCTGCACCCGCCGACTGATGAAGGACGAGTCCTTGCGGGCGACGATGTCGGAGGCCGCGCGAACGCGGTCCACGCAGTTCGATCTCGACACGTTCGGACGATCGTTGTCGGCCGTCGTCGACGGCGCGGTCTGACCGACGAGGTCAGCTGACGTACCCCATCACGTCGACGAGCACGTGACTGGTCGTCGCACCGCTGACGCCGGGATCGTTGTACAACCGAATGGTGCCGTTGGTGCCGAGGGGCACGATGGCCATGTTCGGAATGTCGGTGCCACCGGGCCAGTTCACGTTGGAGACGTCCGGACGGTTGCCGCCGGTGGGCCACACGGCCAACCATCCCCACGACGAGGCCTCCACCGAGGTGATGTTCACGTAGACCGCCGTGGCATTGATGGGAACGCCACCCACTCCGGCCACCGCGACGGTACGGGTCTCGCCCGGTGCCAGTCGCCCGGCGTTGGTGCCGACGTTGTTACGGGTGTCGAAGATGCGCGTGGGGTTCATGGTCGTCGTTCGCCGCGAGCCGGCGTTGGCGGGTGCGTAGTAGCCCTGAACGTCGACCAACAGATGGGTGGCGGCCTCGCGGGCCGTCAGGCGTATCGAGCCATCGGCACCGATGCGAACCACGGCCAGATTGGGGCGGTCTTGATCGCGCTGCAGGTTCAGATTCGACGCGTCGGGGACGCTCGAGCCCGAGGGATAGGCGGTGACGTAGCCGGTGCCGGTGGGACCGACCGCCGTGATGTTGATCACGACCGATTCGGCATTGCTCGGGATGCCGGCCACGCCGCGAATGGCGATCGCCCGATCGTTGCCGGCCTCGAAGCGGTTGGCACCGGCCACGCCCCCGATGCCGTTGCGAGTGTCGAGAATTCGCGCGGGTGTGACACCGAAGAAACCGAGACCACCGGGACTGGTCACGCTCGATCCGGTGTCGAACCAACCGGCGACGTCGGCCACCATGTGAAGTGGGTAGCCGTAGTTGTAGAGACGAATGCGACCGCCGGCTCCGACGCGCGCCAACACCAGGTTCGGCGCGGTCTGTCCGGCACGCACGTTGAGGTTCGACGCGTCGGGCCATGCACCGTAGGAGTTCTGATCGTCGAAAACGTCCCCTCGTCCCGGTGGCCGCGGTCCGATGGTGAGGAAACCGTTCGTGGCCGGCTCGATGGCGGTCACGTTCAGGAGAACCGCACTCACGCCGCTTTCGGGAACACCACCGACGCCGAGAACCCGTAGATCGTGGTTGGCGGTGTCGTCGGCACGCAGGAGGGGGTTGGTGGAGGACTGGCTGCCGTCACCGAATCGAAGCATGCCGTTGGCGATGCCCCATCCCTTGCGGGTGTCGAGTATGCGGGTCGGAGTCGTGGGGTGAAAGCCACCGGCCACCGCGGGGACCGAGCCTTGTTGGCTGACGCAGTCGTCGAGTCCGAAGCAGGGGGAATCAAGGTCGATGGTCGGGATGTTGCCGCGACCGATCTGGACGATCCCTTGGAGATGAATGTCGCGTGCCGTGTCGCGCACGTTGATCAGGTACTGACCGGGCCACACGACTCCGGCGGTCCAACGGGCTCCCTTGCTCTTCGACGTGCCGAACGCGCCCAAGGCCCGACCCTTCTCGTTCGTGAGCGGGTGTTGGCACACTTGATGCCACCCACAGTCGATTTGGAAGAAGTCGATCTCGACGCGACCCTCGGCGACAGGAGACGAGGAGACGATCGCCCCGTCGGCGCGAAACGCCACGCCGTCTCCGATCGTCGGGAACCTGATGGTGCCGACATCGAGCCAATCCGATCCCATGGAGGGTTCGACCTGCACGTGAGTGCCGCCGCTCGTTCCGGTCCATGGGTCGTAGGTGAGCCAGTAGCAGGCGTCGTTCTCGTTGGCGCCCGAGCACGTGGTGGTGGGGTGCGGATACAGCTCGAGTCGCATGAGACTGGCCGCACCGGGGACGGTCAAGGACGACGTCGCGGTGGTGCGCCACCCGTAGGTGGGAGATCCGAGCACTTGGTCGTAGTTCCAGAGTCGGTTGTCGGCGTCCCAACGCACCATGCGGTCGTAGGCGCCTCCGCCACCGCTGGTTCCGAAGACGGCGTCGAGGCCGATCGTGCCGTTGGTTCCACCACCGACGACGGAAAAGGTGATCGTGGTTTGGGACGCGGCGCGCACCGACGGCACGTGCAGAGGCAGGAGACTCGTGAGCACGAGGATCGGAAGCAAGACGCGGCGAATCGAACCCATGTCACGAGTGTCGTTTGTACCGATGTCGCGACATCCGCGGGATGGTCAAGAATTGGTCAACGCGAGACCGGTGGAGCCCGCTACTTGCGCGGCGCGACTTTCTTGAGCGGACGACTCTGCTTGTCGCGTTCGGCGGCCTTCTCGGCCTTCTTCCACGCGCGCACCTTCAACAGTTGTTCGGGGGAGTCGATGTCGGCCACGGTGCGGGGTTCGTGGTCGCCGAACACCCCGGCGGCTTCCTTCCATCCGCGCGGACGGACGCCCATGCGCTTGCCGAGGAGCGCCACGAAGATCTGTGCCTTCTCCTCGCCGTAACCCGGAAGAGTGCGCAGGCGTTCGAACAATTCGGCGCCGGTCTTCACGTCGGCCCACATGTTCTCGCCCTTGCCCCCGTACGTCGTGGCCAGGATGGCGCACAGTTCGTGGATGCGTCGGGCCATGGAGGCGGGGAAGCGATGGATCGCCGGCTTCTCGCAACACAGTGCCACGAAGCTCTCCTGATCCATCGTGGCGATCTTGCGCGGGTCCAGATGGCCGAGACGCTGTTTCAACGTGAACGGACCCTTGAACGCCCACTCCATGGGCACCTGTTGGTCGAGGAGCATGCCGATGAGCAATGCCGTGCCATTGGCGTTCAGCAACTTGTCGGCGGCGGGATCACCGGTGATGAAGAGCGTGCCGGAGGATGCGGACATGGCGTCAGGGTAGACGAGCCTCGGTGACCACGCCCACTCGTCAGACGATGTACGGATCGAGGCGATCGGGGTCGAGGCCGTATCGAGTGATCGCGTCGTTCACCACCGATGCCGCGATGGCCCCCGATCGATGGAGACCCGACAGCACGGCCACGACGACGGAGGGCATGTCCACTTCGAAGTGCGCACGCAGCGCCTCGCGCGTGTCGCTGCGGCCCATGCCATCGGTGCCGAGGGGCACGAAGACGCGGTCGGGCACGAAACGCGCGATCTGTTCGGGCACGATCTTCATGAAGTCGGTGACCGCGGTGATGGGGCCCTCGGATCGCGCCAACAAATCAGTGACTCGTGGTGTGTCGGCCGGACGCGCCGGATGCAAGCGATTGTCGCGCTCGACCGACAGTGCGTTCTCGCGCAACACCTTGTAACTGGTGGCCGACCACAGTTCGGCACCCACGTCGAACTTCTCGGCCAGTTCCCGGACCGCGGCATGCGCCGCGCCTTGGGCCGATCCGCTGAACAGGATGGTGGCGCGGTGTGTCGTGTTCGACGGCGCGACCTGCCAGCGGTAGAGGCCCGACACGATGTCGGCGTCGGTCACGCCCGCCGGTCGGGCGGGCATGGGGTAGTTCTCGTTGTACAGCGTGAGGTAATAGAAGACGTCGGGGTCGTTCTCGCCGTTCGGTCCGAGTTCGCCGCCGTACATGCGATGCAGGCCGTGCCTCACGATGGCCGCCACCTCGTAGGCGTAGGCGGGGTCGTAGCTCTGGCACGCGGGCACGGTGGAGGCCAGCACGAGGCTGTGACCGTCCTGATGCTGCAGTCCTTCACCCATCAGCGTGGTGCGACCGGCGGTGGCCCCGAGCATGAAGCCACGGGCGCGACTGTCGGCGGCCTGCCAGATGAGATCGCCCACGCGCTGGAATCCGAACATGGAATAGAAGGTGTAGAAGGGCATCGACGGCACGCCGCGCGTGGCGTACGAGGTGCCGGCGGCGATGAAGCTGCTCATGGCGCCGGCTTCGGTGATGCCCTCTTCCAGGATCTGGCCGTCGGAGGACTCGGTGTAGGACAACAACAGGTCGTGATCGACGGGTTCGTACTTCTGCCCCTGCGAGGCGTAGATGCGCAACTCGCGGAAGAGCGAGTCCATGCCGAAGGTACGGGCCTCGTCGGGGATGATGGGCACCACGCGCGACCCGAACTTCTCGTCGCGGGCCAGGCTGCGCAACAGACGGGTGAAGCCCATCGTGGTGCTGACCGCCTGCTCTCCGGATCCGCCGTCGAGTTCGACGAAGGCGGAATCATCGGGCAACTCCATGGGTCGGCGCGCGCGCACGACACGCTTGGGAACCGAACCGCCCAACGCACGCCGCCGCTCCTGCAGGTATTGGTACTCGATCGAACCCTCGCTCGGGCGGAAGTACGGAGGTACGTCGCCCTCCAGCGCCGCGTCGGGAATCTCGTCGTGCAGATAGAGACGGTCACGAAGCGCGCGCAACTGATCGGCGTTCATCTTCTTGATCTGGTGCGTGGAGTTGCGGCCCTCGATCTCGGGTCCGAGGGTCCAGCCCTTCACGGTCTTGCACAAAATGGCCGTGGGTCGACCACTGCCCAGGTTCTGTGCCGCGGCGCGATACGCCGCGTACAACTTGCGGTAGTCGTGGCCACCACGGGGCAACGTGCGGAGTTCGTCATCGGTGAGATGCGCCACCATCTGGCGCAGGCGCGGGTCGGGGCCGAAGAAATTCTCGCGAATGAAGTTGCCGTCCTCGACCGTGTACCGCTGGAACTCGCCGTCGACGGTGGTGTTCATCTTGTTCAGCAACACGCCGTCCTTGTCCTGGGCCAGCAGGTTGTCCCACTTCGATCCCCAGATGACCTTGATGACGTTCCAGCCCGCACCCCGAAAGACCGCCTCCAGTTCCTGGATGATCTTGCCGTTGCCGCGCACCGGTCCGTCGAGACGCTGCAGATTGCAGTTCACGACGAAGACGAGGTTGTCGAGCTGTTCGCGCGACGCCAACGACAGCGCGCCCAGGGTCTCGGGCTCGTCGGTCTCGCCGTCGCCGATGTACGCCCAGACGCGACTGTTGCTGGTGTCGTCGAGTTGGCGGTTGAGCAGATAGCGATTGAAGCGCGCGTGATAGATGGCGCTGATGGGTCCGAGACCCATGCTGACGGTGGGGAACTCCCAGAAATCGGGCATCAGACGCGGGTGCGGGTAGCTGGAGAGCCCGCGACCATCACGGCCGATCTCGCGGCGGAAATGGTCCAGATCGTCCTCGCTCAGGCGTCCCTCGAGGAAGGCCCGGGCGTAGACGCCCGGCGCCGCGTGTCCCTGGAAGTAGATGTGGTCGCCGGCGGTGCCGTCGTCCTTGCCGCGGAAGAAGTGGTTGAAGCCGATCTCGTACAGCGAGGCCGAACTGGCGAAGGTGGACAGGTGACCGCCGATGCCCTCGGCATGCTTGTTGGCCCGCACCACCATGGCGGCGGCGTTCCAGCGGATGTACGCGCG
The DNA here is from genome assembly GCA_021298195.1 of Ilumatobacteraceae bacterium. Classification (GTDB taxonomy): domain Bacteria; phylum Actinomycetota; class Acidimicrobiia; order Acidimicrobiales; family Ilumatobacteraceae; genus Casp-actino8. The sequence goes on along the minus strand of JAJTEQ010000009.1, from coordinate 29,595 downwards.
AATGCGACGCTCGATGTGCTCGTCGCCGGGGAACCAGGGTTCGTGTTCGCGCGGAATGCTGTTGACGTAGGGCGTGGAGACCGTGGCGGGGAAACTGACCTGCGATTCACGCGCCCGTTCGAGCAAACGCGAGAGCAGATAGCGAGCGCGAACCTTGCCGTGAACGTCGATGACGGCGTCGAGCGAGTCGAGCCACTCCTGGGTTTCGCCGGGATCGGTGTCGGGGAGTTGATGCACGGAACCGTCGAACAGCATGTCGTCAGTCTCGCACGGTTACCGATTGGTAGGTGTTACGTGTGCGAACATGAGCAACCCATGAACACTCCGACGTCCGCTCATTCGATCGACCGTGTGTTGCCCGTCTACACCGACGGCGCGTGCAGCGGAAACCCCGGACCGGGTGGCTGGGCGTGGGCCGTGGCGCCCGGTGGTGATCCGCGGGGCTCGGGCGGCGAGCCGCGAACCACCAACCAACGCATGGAATTGGTGGCGGCCATCGAGGCCATCCGCACCATGGGTCCGGTGGCGCGCGCGCAAACCAAACGGCTGGTGATCGTGAGCGATTCCACCTACGTCGTGAACTGCTTTAAGGACCGTTGGTGGGTGCGTTGGAAGGCCAACGGGTGGCGCAACGCCAAGAAGGAGCCGGTGGCCAACGCCGACCTGTGGCGGGACCTGATCGCCCTGTACGAGGCCTGTCCCGAGGCCGAACGCCCCGATTTTCAGTGGGTGAAGGGTCACAGCGGCGACCCGATGAACGATCTGGTGGACCAGTTGGCCGTGGCCGAGAGCCAAAAGTAGCCCCTGAGCAGGGATGACGAGACCCGGAGGGGTCGGGTTCGGTACGGTTCGCCCCCGACGGGCGTCACCCCCCGACGCCGGTCGACTTCTTCAGCCCCGTGGCCTTCGGGCCGATACCCCCGGGGTCCTCGACGCCCACTTGCCATGACCCTGACCCGCCGCCCGCTTCCCCTCCTCGTGGGGCTCCTGCTCGCCTCGAGCATGGCCCTCGGTGTCCCGGCCCGTCCGGCCGAGGCGGCCCCGGGCGACCCCAACGAAGCGGTGGCCATCGTGGTGAACGGTCAGGGCAGCGGTCACGGTCGCGGGTTGTCGCAGTACGGCGCACTCGGATGGGCGATCGGACGCGGCGACGGCACCCCCTGGGACTACACGCGAATCCTCGATCACTATTACGGCGGCACCGTGATGGGTGCGGCTCCGGCGGGCCAACGAATCACCGTGCGCATGTTGAGCTACGACGGGGCATCGCAAGTGTCGGTGATCGCCGCGAACGCAAACGCGCAATGGTCGATCAACGGTGTCGTCCAACCCGGGTCGTACGCGTCGCTGGTGGCCCGTCGGGCGAGCGGCACCGAAGCGTTCGACGTGTGGGGTGTGGGATCGCTCGCCTGTCCGAGCGAGAGCGACCCCTTGGCGGGTTGGTCGTACCTCGGGCAAGCCAGTGGCTCGAGGAACGCGGCGATACTCGGATTCTTCGTGCCCGACGGTGACGCCGACATCGCGGCGGCGAACACCCTCGGTCTGTGCAATTCCTCGGGTGCCGTGACGCACTACCGCGGCAACTTCTTCGCCACTTTCACGACGGTCGACAACGCGGGAGTCACGCGGCTCGTCAACGACGTTCCGATCGAGCAGTACCTGCGGGGTGTCGTGCCGCGCGAGTCGCCGGCGCTCTGGGGTGATTGGGGCAACGGATCGGGCATCAACGCGTTGCGCGCCCAGTCGGTGGCCGCCCGGTCGTACGCGTTGGCGCAAGGGCGTTACACCTACGCGAAGACGTGCGACACCGATTCATGCCAGGTGTACGGCGGCGCGGCCAGCCGACCGTCGGCGAGTGCCGCGGCCACGGTCAAGGAACACGTCAACACCGATCGCGCCATCGCCGACACCGCTCTCATGATTCGCGTTCGACCGGCGGCGCCGACCATCCCGGTCTCCACCGAGTTCTCGTCGTCGAACGGCGCTCGCACCGCCGGCGTGAACTTCCCCGCGGTGGACGACCCCGGTGATCAGACCGACTTCAACCCGTTCGTCCGGTGGACCCGCGTTCTCGACATGACCGGTCTGGCGACGCGCGCCGGGTTGACGCGTATCACGCGCATCGAGGTCGAGCCCGATCCCACGCTGCTGGCCAAAGGCACGTACGGCAGCACGCCGGCGTGGGCCGTGCGCTTGCGCTTGTACAACGGAACGCAGTCGATCACCAAGACCACCGCGTGGTTGCGCAGTGCCTACGACCTGCCGTCGGAGTCCATCACGGTTCGTCTGCTGAACCGGGATTTCGCGACCAGCGACGATTTCGTGTTCATCGCGGACTCGGTGGGCGCATCGGTGGCCACTTCGGGTGGTGCGGGCGAATTGCCGACCCTGTTGAACTCGGTCTTCGGAAACGCGACCTATGACACCGAGTCCAATCGGTGCACCGTCGGCTCCTGCCCGCCGGCCACCGTGGACGGATTGACGGTGGCGCGCAACCTGACCGGCTCACCCGACGTGGCCATCGTGGAGCTGGGCTACAACGACAGCCAGGCCAATTTGGGTTCCGAGATCGATCAGGTGATGCAGGTGCTGACCGCCAAGGGCGTGCGCTTGGTCGGTTGGGTCACCATGTCGGAGCGACGCACGTCGAACGGGACGTCCACGTACGCGGCGGGAAACCGCGCCATCCGCGCCGCGGCCACGCGCTGGCCGCAGTTGCGAGTGTTGGACTGGGACGCGGCCAGTTGGGGCGGATCCAAGGATCGCTGGTTCACCGACGACGTGCACCTGAACAACACCGGGCAAGCCGAGTTCGCGCTGTGGTTGCGCGATCGTGCGATCGAACTGGCGGGTGGTCGGCCAGGCTCACCGCAGTGGGTGGTGAAGGTGTCGCCGGGCGTCGACCTGCGCATCCCGATTCTCGAGACCGCCGGTGCGCCCCAGTCCGGGGTCACCGGTGTCAGCATGAACTTCACGGTGGTCGATCCGGTGGGCGAGGGATACCTGACCGTTTGGCCCTGTGGTTCGGCGAAGCCGGATGCGTCGAATCTGAACTTCCGAGCCGGACAGATCATCGCCAACGCGGTGGTGTCGAAGGTGGATTCGACAGGACTCATCTGCGTGTCGTCGTACGTGGCGACGCATGTGATCGTCGACGTCAACTCGTGGCTCACCTCGTCGGCCGGTTTCACGGCGATGACTCCTTACCGATTGCTCGACACTCGTCACGGAATCGGCGCACCAAAGTCGAAGGTGGGGGCGTTGGATGGATCGGCTCCGCCGTTGACGGTGCGCTTCGGTGGCGTGAACGGCATTCCCACCTCGGGCGTGAGCGCGGTTTCGCTGAATCTCACCGCCACCGGAACGTCGGTCGACAAGTACGGCGGCTATGTGTCGGTCTACCCGTGCGATGTTCCGTTGCCGAACGTGTCCAGTCTGAACTTCGAGAACAACGTGAACGTTCCCAACGCGGTGATCGTTCCGATGTCGTCCAGTGGTGATGTCTGCTTCCACGTGCGCGGTAACGCGGATCTGATCGCCGACGTCAACGGCTGGTTCACCGCCGGCGGGAGCTTCACCAAGGTCACGCCACAGCGCATCGCCGACACCCGCAGTGGTATCGGAGTGGCTCGGGCCCGAGTCGGTGCGTTGAACGGTGGTGGGACACCGCTGGAGGTGCCGGTGCTCAACGTCGCGGGCGTGCCGGCCACCGGAGTGGACGCCGTCTCCATCAACGTCACCGCCACCGGAACGCGGGCGAACGCCTACGGCGGCTACGTGACCGTCTATCCGTGCGGCGCCGCGCCCGAAGCGTCCACGCTGAACTTCACGACCGGCCAGACGGTTCCCAACGCAGCCATCGCGCGCGTCTCGGCGAATGGAACCGTGTGCATTCTGGTGTACGGCGAAACCGACGTGATCGTCGACGTGAACGGCTGGTTCGGCGCGTCACGGGGCTTCACGGGCATGACGCCGGTGCGCGTCAGCGACACCCGCAACGGTCTCGGTTCGGTGCCCGGCAAGTAGCCCCGTTCGCTCCGCTCCGGATGGGGCAATCCGGCAGGGTGCTGTCTAGCCTGAGGGCATGGACATCAACGGAGCAAGCGCAATCGTCACGGGTGGAGCATCGGGAATCGGAGCCGCCACCGCACGTCTTCTGGCCGCCAAGGGCGCCAAGGTGGTCGTCGCCGACCTGCAGGCCGACAAGGGTGAGGCCGTCGCCAAGGAGATCGGCGGTGCTTTCTGCAAGGTGGACGTCACCAAGACCGACGACATCATGAACGCGGTCGAGATGGCCAAGAGCATGGGACCCTTGCGCGTGTTGGTGAACTCGGCCGGCATCGGTTGGGCCCAGCGCACCGTGGGCCGCGACGGTTCGTACGACTCGGCCGCGAACCTGGACGCCTACAAGAAGGTCATCGCCATCAACTTGGTGGGCACCTTCGACTGCATTCGTTTGGCCGCCACGGCCATGAGCACCACCGAGCCGCTGAACGACGGTGAGCGCGGTGCGATCGTGAACATCGCCTCGGTGGCCGCGTTCGACGGTCAGATCGGTCAGGCCGCGTACTCGTCGTCGAAGGGCGGAGTCGTGGGCATGACCCTGCCGGTGGCGCGCGACCTGGCCGCCGTGGGTATCCGCGTGAACACGGTGGCTCCGGGTCTGATCAACACGCCGATCTACGGCGAGGGTGAGGGCAGCGAACAGTTCAAGGAGAAGTTGCAGACCGGCGTTCTGTTCCCCAACCGTCTGGGCTACGGCACCGAGCTGGCTTCGATGGTGGTCGAGTGCGTCACCAACAGCTACATGAACGCCGAGACCATCCGCGTGGATGGCGGCATCCGCATGCCACCCAAGTGAGTTTCGTCAGGTCGTGTAATCGGCGTTGATGCGCACGTAACCGTCGGTGAGATCGCAACCCCACACGGTGCAAGCGGTCGAGCCGGTGTTCAGCGACACGTGAATGCGCACGTCGGCGCCCTTCATGTACGAGCTCAACCGGGCGAGTCCGGCCTCGTCGACGGCCACGGGATACACCTCTTGGTCGCCGAAACGAATGACGACGCGTTCCTGGTCGATGTCGTCGTACTGACTGCACTTGCCCACGGCCATGGCCACGCGGCCCCAGTTCGGATCGGCGCCGTGAACCGCGGTCTTCACCAGCGGTGAGTTCACGATGGCCTTGGCCACGGTCTTGGCCTGCTCGGCGTCGCGCGCGGAGTCCACGCACACCTCGATCAACTTCTCGGCGCCCTCTCCGTCGCGGGCCACCTGCTTGGTGAGCGATCGCGCCACGTCCTCGAGAGCGACTTCCAACGCTCCTTCGTCGACGGAGCCCGCCGCACCGCTGGCCAACACGATGGCGGTGTCGCTGGTGGAGGTGTCGGTGTCCACGGAGACGCAGTTGAAGGTGCGGTCGATCACGCGGCGCCACACGGCGTCCAACGTGGTGCCGTCGACGCGCGCGTCGGTGAACACCAACGTGATGAGCGTGGCCATGTTCGGCTCGATCATGCCCACGCCCTTGGCGACACCCACCACGCGCGCGGATCCGCCCGCGACGGTGGCCTCGGCGATCTTGGGCACGGTGTCGGTGGTCATGATTCCGCGGGCCACGGCAGCGGCGTCGTGATCGGGCAACGGGAACGGCAACGCGCTCAGGCCCGCACGCACGCGGTCGATGGGGTATTGCCGGCCGATCACGCCGGTGGAGGCGATCAACACGTCGTGCGGATCGCAGCCCAGTCGCGCGGCGACACCCTTGACGACTTCCAACGCGTTGCGCATGCCCTGGTCGCCGGTGGCCACGTTGGCGTTCTTGGAGATGACCACCACGGCGCGGGCGCGACGGTCGGCGACGTGCTTGCGTGACACCATCACGCTCGGGCCGGCGAAGCGACTCTGCGTGAACACTCCGGCCGCGGACACCACGTCGTCGGCGGCCACCACGGTGAAATCGTCGGACGAATCCTTGATGCCGACGTTGGTGACGAACGAGGTGAAGCCGGCGGGCAGAGCGACCATGGGGAGAACCTACCGATTCAGTTCTTGTGGAGAGCGGCGTTCAATCCGCCCCAACTACCCGAACGCTGCACCGCTTCGACCGCGCCGGTGACGCTGTTGCGACGGAACAACAGACCGCTGGCTCCGGACAGTTCGCGCCCCTTCACCGTGTTGCCGTCGGGGAGCTTCACCAGTGTTCCACCGGTGACGTAGAGGCCGGCTTCGACGATGCACTCGTCGCCCAGGCTGATGCCGATGCCGCTGTTGGCGCCGAGCAGACAACGTTCGCCGATGCTGACGACCTCCTTGCCGCCACCCGACAACGTGCCCATGATCGACGCGCCACCTCCGATGTCGCTGCCGTCGCCCACCACCACGCCGGCCGAGATGCGACCCTCCACCATGGACGCACCGAGCGTGCCGGCGTTGAAGTTGCAGAAGCCCTCGTGCATGACGGTGGTGCCGGGGGAGAGGTGGGCACCCAAACGCACACGGTCGGCGTCGGCGATGCGCACACCGCTGGGCACCACGTAGTCGGTCATGCGCGGGAACTTGTCGACGCCGTGCACGGTGAGGATGCGACCGCTGCGGCGCTCTTCCCAACGCACGCGTTCCACCTGGTCGACCGCGATCGGCCCGAGGTTGGTCCAGGCCACGTTGGCGAGCAGTCCGAACGCGCCATCGAGGTTCAGTGTGCGGGGCTTGGCGAGGCGATGCGAGAGAAGATGCAGACGCAGGTACACGTCGACGGCGTCGGCGGGCGCGGTGTCGGTGTCGATCACGATGCTCTCGGCGGTGACGGTCACGCCACGCAAGGCGTGGTGCTGTGGTTCCGTGGTGCGATCGGTGGCCGGTGCCGATGCGCCCCAATCGAGCGTGTGGAACCACGCGTCGAGGATGGTGCCGTCGGAAATGCGGGTGACGAGGGCGTGACCCCAGGCTGCGGGCATGTGTGGCTCCTTCGTGGCCGGCTCAGAAGACTTCTGGCCGGAGGGTCGGGAAGAGGATGACTTCCTTGATGCTGTGCACGCCGGCCAACAGCATGGCCACGCGGTCCATGCCGATGCCGAGTCCTCCGGTGGGGGGCAGGCCGAACTCGAGAGCGCGCAGGTAGTCCTCGTCGACCGTTCCGCGCTCGGCGTCGCCGGCTTCCTTGGCGGCCTGCTCCTCCATGAAGCGGGCCCGCTGTTCGACGGGGTCGTTCAGCTCGGAGTAGCCGTTGGCCAGTTCGCGTGCGCCCACGAACAACTCGAACCGTTCGGTGAGGAAGGGGTCGTTGCGATCGGTGCGCGCGAGCGGAGAGATCTCGACCGGGTGCCCGGTGACGAAGGTGGGTCGCACCAACGATGACTCCGCGGTGGCCTCGAAGATCTCCTCGATCAACTTGCCCGGTCCCCAGTGCTTGTCGTAGCGGACGCCGTTGTCGTCGGCCACCTTGCGCAACTGCTCGACGGATTGCGAGGGGTGCACGGCCACGCCGGTCTTCTCCTCGACGAGGTCGATCATGCGCGCGCGGCGCCACGGCTCGGCCAGGTCCACCGTGTGCAGCTGGCCCTCGGTGTCGGGGATGTCGACCACCGTGGTGCCGATGGCGTCGCGGGCCGCCTGCACGATGAGTTCCTCGGCGATGGCCATGACCTCGCTGTAGTCACCGAAGGCTTGGTACAGCTCCATCATGGTGAACTCGGGATTGTGACGCGTGCTGATGCCCTCGTTGCGGAACACGCGGCCGATCTCGTACACGCGTTCCATGCCACCCACGATGAGTCGCTTGAGGTGCAGTTCCAGGGCGATGCGCAAGTAGAGCTGCATGTCGAGCGAGTTGTGGTGCGTGACGAAGGGACGGGCGTGCGCTCCGCCGGCCTCCACGTGCAACACCGGCGTCTCGACCTCGATGAAGTCCTTGCCGGCCAGTGTGCGACGGAAGCTGCTGATCACCGCGTGGCGCACCTCGAAGGCGCGACGGGCCTCCTCGTTCACGATGAGGTCGGTGTAGCGCTGACGGAAACGGGTGTCGGTGTCGGTGAGGCCCTTCCACTTGTTGGGCAGGGGACGCACGGCCTTGGACAGCAACGACAGGTCCGCCACCTTCACGGACAACTCGCCCTTGCGGGTGGTCATGATCGTGCCGGACACGCCGACCCAGTCGCCCAGGTCGAGGGTGGAGATGTCGGCGAAGGCCTCGTCGCCGACGACGGCCTTGGAGATGAACAACTGCACCTCACCGGCGCGATCGCGCACGGTGGCGAAGATCAACTTGCCCTGTTCGCGCAGGAGCATGATTCGCCCGGCGATGGACACCTGGTGCTCGGTTTCGGTGCCGGCCTCGAGCGTTCCCCATGCGGCGCGCACCTCACCGAGCGTGTGGGTGCGATCGAAGCGGTACGGGTACGGCTCGATGCCTCGGGCGCGCAGATCGTCGAGTCGGCCGAGTCGTCGGTTCTTCTCGGCGAGCAAACCACTTCCCGTCAGTTCCGGGCCGTCATCGGGTTCGCTCGTCACGTCGCTCACAAGCACGAAACCGTACTTGCTCGGAGTGCGCAGCGAGGAGTCAATAGTCACGGACGCAACGCAGGATCACGACACGAAGTCACCCGACCCGCCGGACGCCGACCGGTATCCTTCGTCCCATGCCCGTGCGCTTTCTGATCATCGGTGGCGGTCCGGCCGGCAACACCGCGGCCACCTACGCCGCTCGGTTGGGCGCCGAGGTCACCATGGTCGAGCGCGACCTCGTCGGTGGAGCGGCCCACTTGTTGGACTGCATTCCGTCCAAGACGATGATCGCCACCGGCGGCGCGATGTCCTTCAGTCGTCGTCTCCAGGGAATGGGCTTGGAAGAGGTGCAGCCCGAGATCGACGTGGAAGCGCTCACCGAACGGGTCGAGGACATCAAGGACCATCTGTCGGGAAGCACCGCCAATTTGCTCACCAGTCAGGGCGTGCGGATTCTGCGCGGTTCGGCCCGATTCACGTCTCCGACCTCGGCCGAGGTGAACACTCACGACGGCAAGACCGTCAGCGTTCCCTTCGACGCGGCGTTGATCGCCACCGGTTCGCGTCCGCGAATTCCCGAGTGGGTGCGCCCCGACGGTGAGCGCATTCTCACCACTCGCGAGTGCTATCCGCCCAAGATCTTCCCGACGAGCGTGTGCGTGGTGGGCTCGGGAGTCACCGGCGTGGAGTTCGTGCACATGTTCGAGTCGTTCGGTGCCAAGGTGACCCTGGTGGTCAGCCGGCAGCAGGTGCTGCCCAGCAAGGATCCCGAAGTGGCCGCCGTGCTGGAGGACGACTTTCTGCGACGCGGCGTCTCGTTGTTGAAGGGAGCCCGGGCGCAATCCATCGAGCGCGATGCCGATGGTGTGTTGGTGAAGTGCGACGACGGTCGTCAGGTGCGCGCCAGCCACGCCGTGCTGGCGATCGGTTCGGTTCCCAACAGTGACGGCCTGAACCTGGAAGCGGCCGGGGTTCACGTGGACGGTGGTGGTTACGTTCCGATCAACCACCACTGCGTGACCAACGTGGAGCACATCTATGCCGCCGGTGACGTGAGCGGGAAACTGCCGTTGTCGTCGGTGGCGTCGATGCAGGGTCGCAAGGTGGCCGAACACGTGATGGGCCTGCACACGCGCGAGCACCGTCACCTCGACTACGACAAGGCGGCCTCGGCCATCTTCACCGAGCCCGAGATCGCCGACGTGGGACTGGCCGAAGCCGAAGCGTTCGCTTCGGGGCGCAAGATTCGCGTCACCAAGGTGCCGTTCTCGGCCACACCCAAGGCCCTCATCAACAACGATTCGCGCGGTTTCGTGAAGATCATCTCGGACCCCGCGACCGGCGTGGTGCTGGGTGGTTCCATCGTGGGTCGCCATGCGGCCGAGTTGATCAGTGTGATCGCCCTCGCCGTGACGGCGAATTTGAAAGTAACCGACATCGTCGAGAGTCTGCTGGTGCACCCGGCGCTCTCCGAAGCACTGGCGGAGGCCGCCGAATGAACGATTACCCGCCCCCGCCGCCCCTGACGGACTTCTCGATGGAGTCCGATCGTCTGGCGTCCGTCGGCCAACGCGCCGTCGCGCAGTTACTCGACGGATTGATCATCGGTATCCCGCTGTTCATCCTCACGTATTCGTTCGGTGGAGACATCACCGACACCGAGGATTCGAACCTGCTGTGGCTGACGTTGTTGTGGCTGGGTGTGAGCCTGTTCTACAACACCGCCATGATCGCGATCTACGGCGCGACCCTCGGCAAACGGATCATGAAGTTGCGCGTGGTGAACCGCACCGACGGCTCGCCCGTGAACTGGACCTACGCCGCGGTGCGTGCCTTGGTGCCCACGTTGGCCGGCGTGGTGCCGGTGATCGGGTTCGCGTTGAACATCGCGGTGTACGTGCGCGCGTTCTTCCACCCGTTCCGCCAGGGACTGCACGACGCGGCCGCCGGCACCATCGTCGTCCGCCGCTGACCCCCGATCTTGGTCGTAAAAGCGACGGTTTTCGGCACTTTTGCCGACCGAGAACGGGTGACTCAGAGCGGTCGATAGACCTCGTCATGCGGGAACGGTCGGGGCTTCACGTAGGGATCATCGGGGTCGACGGATCCGTCGGGCACGTCGTCCACACGCACCCAGTCGCTCACCACCACGCGACGCGAGATGGCCCACGAGCCGTCGACGTTGGTCATGTCGTCCACGTAGCGAACGCCGGCGGTGACGTCCCGCAGGGGTGTGTTCTCTCGCGGATTCGTGCGGTGATACGCGACGGCGTAGGTCTCCACGCGGGCCCGGTCGCCGTGCAGTTCGATGAGGATGTTCGACATGGTGTGCGAGGTCACCGACCAACGTGCCAACTGGCGTTCGAGCCAGGGGATGAACCCGTCGACGTCACCTTTGTAGGAACCGTGATCATCGGTGGCACCGGGGTGGTAGCACGAGCGCACCAGGTCGTAGTCACGACGATCGACGCCACGAGCGTAGCGATGGATCACATCGCGAATCCGCTCGCGCGCCACGAGATCGTCAACGTTCATGATCGATCTGGGTCACCCAAGTAGCCGGAAACGGTCACTTTCCGTACCCAGATCGGGTCAGGCGATGACGACGACGACGTCGCCGGAGCCCACGGTGTCGCCGGCCTTCACCTTCACCTCGGACACCTTGCCGCTCTTCTCGGCCAGGATCTGGTTCTCCATCTTCATGGCTTCCAGAACCACCACCGCTTGACCGGCTTCGACGTCCTGGCCCACTTCGACGAGCACCTTCACGATGGTTCCCTGCATCGGCACGGCCACCTGACCGGAACCCGCGCCGCCACCCGCACCGCCACCGGCGGCGCGCTTGGGCTTGGATGCCTTGGCGGCCCCGGCGCTGGCCACGACCGCGGTCTGCTCGGGAACCCACATGGCCACGTCGAAGCGCTTGCCGTTCACTTCCACCGTGGTGTTGCGACGCACCAACGGCTCGGCGTCGTCACCGTCACCGGTGGGCGCCTTGGGGGCCTCGATGCCCGACAGGTCGAGCACCTCTTCCACCCACTTCGTGGAGTGCTTCATCGCGGCGAAATCCGGGTGCCGCAGAATGGCGAGGTCGGCCGGAATCGTGGTGGCCACACCCTCGACGACCATCTCTTCCAACGCGCGAATGGTGCGCGCGATGGCCGTGGGGCGGTCCTTGCCCCACACGATGAGCTTGCCCACCAAGTTGTCGTAGTACTGGCTGATCTCGTCGCCGCTCTCGTAACCCGAGTCGAAGCGCACACCGAAACCGTCGGAGGGAACGAGTTTGGTGATCTTTCCGGGCGAGGGCAGGAACTTTCCGCCGGCGGGATTCTCGGCGTTGATGCGAATCTCGATGCCGTGTCCGTTGCGACGTGCCGCCACCTGCTCCTGGGTCATCGGCAAGGTCTCGCCGCCGGCGACACGGATCTGCCACTCCACCAGGTCGATGCCGGTGATCACCTCGGAGACCGGGTGCTCCACCTGCAGGCGCGTGTTCATCTCGAGGAAGAAGAACTCGCCGTCCTGGTAGATGAATTCGACCGTGCCAGCGTTGAAGTATCCGACGGCACGGGCGGCCTTGATGGCGGCCTCGCCCATGGCTTCTTCGATGCCCTCGCCCATGGCCACGGCCGGGGCCTCTTCGACCAGCTTCTGGTGACGACGCTGCGCCGAGCAGTCGCGCGTGCTGACCCAGGCGTAGTTGCCGTGCTGGTCGCCGACGATCTGCACCTCGACGTGACGCGGCCACGTGAGGTACTTCTCGACGTAGATCTCGTCGCGACCGAAGAACGCCTTGGCCTCGCGCTGGGCGCTGTCCATGGCCTCTTGAACTTCTTCGGCGCTGCGCACGACCTTCATGCCGCGACCGCCACCACCGAAGGCGGCCTTGATGGCGATGGGGAACCCGAACTTCTTGCCGAAGTCGGCGATCTCGGCGGCGCTGGTGACGAACTCGGTGGTGCCGGGGACGATCGGGCAGTCGCCGCGCAACGCGGCCTTGCGACTGGAGACCTTGTCGCCCATCTCGCGGATGGCGTCGGGCGGCGGTCCGATGAACGCCACGCCCATCTGGGTGATGGCCTCGGCGAAGTCGGCGTTCTCGCTGAAGAAGCCGTAACCGGGGTGCACGCCGTCGGCGCCGCTCTTGCGGATCGCATCGAGGATGGCCTCGGTGTTGAGGTAACTCTCGGCCGCGGTCTGCCCACCGAGGGCGTACGCCTCGTCGGCCAGACGCACGTGGAGTGCGTTGCGATCGAGTTCGGAATACACCGCCACGGTGGCGATGCCCATCTCTCGGGCGGCTCGGATCACGCGCACGGCGATCTCTCCGCGGTTGGCAATCAGGATCTTCGTCAGTGGTTTGAGGGGCACAAGTGACAATGTTGTCGGGATGGACACCCCGAATGCCACCTCGAACGACGCAAACCTTCCCGGGGTGTCCCATCCGGGGGAGATTTTTCGCGCTGCGGAGGTCGTCGCGGGTGGCTGGAATGTTCGGTGGATCGCCTCCACGGGAAGTACGAACGACGATCTTTGGGCCGCCGCCCGAGCGGGGGCGGCCGACCGGGTGGTTCTGGTGGCCGACCACCAAACGGCGGGCCGCGGGCGTCTGGATCGGCGCTGGGACGCCCCGACGGGGGCAAACCTGCTGGTCAGCATGCTTTTTCGTACGGTCCCCGACCACCCCCACGCCCTGACTCATGCCGTGGCTCTGGCCGCGGCCGAGGCCAGCACACGGGTGGCCGGGGTGACCCCGGACCTGAAATGGCCCAACGACCTGCTGGTTGAGGGCGCGAAGTTGGCCGGCATCTTGTCGTCGGCGGGTCCGCCGCAGGGCACGCCTCCGCGACCGGCGTTCGTGGTGGTCGGGTTGGGGCTGAACGTGGGCTGGGCTCCCGACGGGGCCGTGTGTCTGACGAACGTGGCGTCGCGGGTGGTCGATCGTGACCAGGTGCTGGTGGCACTGCTCGCGTCGCTCGACGGCCTGCTGGCATCGTCCGACGAGCAGCTGCACGCGCGGTATCGCGAGCACCTGTCCTCGCTCGGTCGCGAGGTGCGCGTCGAGTTGCCGAACGATCGATTCGTCGAAGGACGCGCGCTCGACGTGGAGGACGACGGCCGGCTGGTCGTGCTCGACTCGTGCGGTGTGACGCATCGTCTCGACGTGGGCGACGTCGTTCACCTTCGCTGACCGCTCGCGACTCGACGTTGCACGAGCGGGGTATGACCGACTCCCGTCGCGGACAACGAATAGTTTCGGTGCATGGCGACGAACCCGGCTCCGGTGCGTCGTCGCCGTCGACCCATCGCGCCCCGGGTGAACACCATCACCGTCACGCTGGCTTTCGTGGTGCTCACCGCGGCCGGACTGTTGGTGGCGACCAAACAGCAGGAAGCCAACGTCGAACGAGTGGGCGAGCTGAACGGGATGCTGGCGGACGCCTCGGGTCCCTTCGTCAACTACTTGCTGGTCGGAAGCGACACTCGCGAGGGGGTCGATCCCAACAGCCCCGATTACGGGGGCATTGGAAACACGAACGACGCCGGGGGTCAACGCAGCGACACCTTGATGATCCTGCACGTCGACAACGAACGCGGAACCGCGTCGATCATGTCGATTCCACGCGACTTGTGGGTGGACATCCCCGGCTACGGGAAGGATCGGATCAACACCGCGTATCAGTACGGAGCGGACGTGCTGGTCACCACGGTCCAGCAGAGCCTCGGCGTTCCCCTCGGTCACTACATCGAGGTGGACTTCAACTCGTTCAAGTCGATCGTGTCGGCCCTGGGTGGGGTGGACCTGTGCTTCGAATTCCCCACTCGAGACGTGCACGTGGGACTGAACGTTCCGGAGCCCGGTTGTTACACGCTCGATCCGGTGCAGTCGCTGGCGTACGCGCGGAGTCGTTTCTACGAGACGTTCCAGAACGGCGAGTGGGTGGTGGACGGTCGCGCGGACCTGGGTCGCATCGCGCGCCAGCAGGCGTTCATGCAAGCGGCCATTAACAAAGCGATCGAGCAGACGACGGCGAACCCGTTGCGCACGAGCGAATTGGTGAACGCTGCGGTGGCTTCGTTGCGCGTGGATCCCGGCACCAACCTGGTGCAGACCGCCGAGTTCCTGAAGCCCTTGGCCGGTAACGGTGTAGTTCGCTATTCGTTGCCCGTGATGCCCGAGACCATCGAGGGCAAGGACGTGCTCGTGTTGGGCGCCGATTCGCCGAACTACCTCGGATATTTCGCCGGCGTGGTGGGCCCTCCCGCCCAATGAGCGCACCGAAACTGGCAGAATGGTCGGGTCGACCGCGGTCGATGCCCACCAACACGAGGACCTGACCCCATGAAAGCCCTGATTTTGGCCGGCGGTGCCGGAACGCGCCTGCGCCCCATCACGCACACCAGCGCCAAGCAACTGGTGCCGGTCGCCAACAAGCCGATTCTGTTCTACGGCATCGAGGCCATGGTGTCCGCGGGCATCACCGAGATCGGTGTGATCGTGGGCGACACCCGCGCCGAGGTGATGGGGGCGTTGGGCGACGGTTCGCAGTTCGGCGCCAAGATCACCTTCATCCCGCAGGATCAGCCGCTCGGTCTGGCGCACTGCGTTCTGATCGCCGCCGACTTCCTGGGCGACGACGACTTCGTGATGTATCTGGGCGACAACTTGCTCGAACAGGACCTGGGGGCCTTCGTGCGCGCGTTCGAGACGGCGCGCAAGAGCTCCGAGCCCCCGACCGCGCAGATTCTGTTGAAGCAGGTTCCCGACCCGCATCGCTTCGGCATCGCCGAATTGGACGTCGCGGGCAACGTGATCCGTCTCATCGAGAAGCCGGCCGACCCGCCCACCGATCTGGCGCTCGTCGGCGTGTACCTGTTCGACAAGACCATCAACGAAGCGGTGCGGGCCATCGCTCCGTCGCCGCGCGGCGAACTGGAGATCACCGACGCCATCCAATGGTTGGTCGATCAGGGTCGTCGCGTGCGGTGCGAACTGCTGACCGGATGGTGGATCGACACCGGCAAGTTGACGCCGTTGTTGGAGGCCAATCGACTCCTCCTCGAGGTCATCGAGCCTCGCGTGGACGGCGACGTGGACGAGGCGTCCAGTCTCGACGGTCGCGTGGTGATCGAGGCCGGAGCGGTGGTGCGTAATTCGTCGTTGCGCGGACCGTTGGTCATCGGTCGTGACGCGCGCATCATCGACAGCTTCATCGGCCCGTTCACCGCCATCGGCAACGGGTGCGAGGTGACCAACAGCGAAGTGGAGCACTCGGTCATCATGGAACGCAGTCGCATCATCGACATCCCGCGCCTCGAGGACAGCCTCATCGGCAAGGAAGCGGAGGTGACCCGTTCGCAGAAGCGGCCGCGGGCTCTCCGACTGATGATCGGCGATCATTGCCAGATCGATACGGAGTGACGACATGCCCAAGGTGACCGCCAGCGAGACCATCGACGGAGTGTGGATCGTCGAACCCACGATTCACGGCGACCAACGCGGACTCTTCATCGAGACGTACCGTCGTGAATGGTTCCCCAACGGACGCGAGATGCTGCAGGGCAACCGCTCCAACAAGCAAAAGGGTGCGTTGGTGGGGTTGCACTACCACATGCACCAAGCGGACTACTGGTACGCGCCGGTGGGCACCATCCGCGTGGTGTTGCACGATCTGCGCGAGGGTGGTCCGACGAACGGCGCCACCCAAATGCTCGAGATCAGCGGCGAGAACCACATGGGTGTGTACATCCCGCCCGGCGTGGCCCACGGCTTCTCCGCGCTCACCGACGTGGTGATGACCTATCTGGTGGACGGCTATTACAACCCGGCCGACGAGTTGGGCGTGGCGTGGAACGACCCGGTGATCGGTGCCGACTGGGGAGTGGCCGAGCCCATCATGAGCGAACGCGATCGCACCAACCCGATGCGCGCCGACATCCCCGAGGGTCGGCGCCCCTACTGGCCCATGAGGACCTGACATGAAACTCTTCGTCACCGGTGCGGCCGGTTTCATCGGCTCGAACTACGTGCGTTGGCTGTTGAACAACAGCGACGACCAGGTCACCATCTTCGACAAGCTCACGTACGCCGGCAACCTCGAGAGCATCCGTGATCTCATCGACGACAAGCGTTGCTGGTTCGTGCAGGGTGACATCTGCGACGCCGACGCGGTTCTGGCCGCGATGAAGGGCCACGACGCCGTGGTGCACTTCGCCGCCGAGAGCCACGTGGACCGCAGCATCGTCGACCCCTACGCGTTCGTGCGCACCAACGCCTACGGCACCAACGTCATGTGCGACGTGGCCCGCCAGGTGGGCGTGCAGCGCTTCCTGCACATCTCCACCGACGAGGTGTACGGCAGTATCGACGTGGGCTCGTTCCGCGAGACCGACATCCTCGGACCGCGATCGCCGTATTCGGCGTCGAAGGCCTCGAGCGATCTGATCGCGCTGTCGTACGTCACCACCTACGGACTGCCGGTGGTGGTCACGCGTTGCTCCAACAACTTCGGTCCCTATCAGTTCCCCGAGAAGCTGATCCCGTTGTTCACCACGAATCTGCTGGACGGCAAGAAAGTGCCGCTGTACGGCGACGGTGGAAACGTGCGCGACTGGATCCACGTCGAGGACCACAACATCGCCGCCCATCTGGTGCTGCACAAGGGCGTGGTGGGCGAGGTGTACAACATCGGTGCCCACAACGAGATCACGAATCGTGAGATCACCTATCGCCTCATCGAGCTGTGCGGTCGCGACGAGTCTTTCATCGAGCCCGTGGCCGATCGCCTGGGTCACGACCGGCGCTATTCGGTGCACATCGACAAGGTGTCGGCGTTGGGCTGGAAGCTCGGTCGCACGTTCGAGGACTCCCTGGCCGAGACCGTCGAGTGGTACCGCGCCAATCGCGCGTGGTGGGAGCCGCTGAAGGCTCGCGCCGGTTTGTGAGCCGATCGTGAAGATCCTCGTCACCGGGGCCAAGGGCCAACTGGGCACGGAGCTGATGCAGGTCATCGCGGCCCGGGGCGACGAGGGTGTGGGCATCGACATCGACACCGTCGACATCACGCAGCGCGAGATCGTGCACGAGGTGTTCGCCCAGATTCGCCCCGACGCGGTGATCAATTGCGCGGCCTGGACCGCGGTGGACGCGTGCGAGGACGACCCCGACAAGGCCCTCACGGCCAATGGTGTGGCGGTGCGTTGGGTGGCCGAGGCCTGCGATGCGATCGACGCCCACCTGGTTCACGTGAGCACGGACTACGTGTTCGACGGCACGAAGCCGACGCCCTACGTGGAGACCGACGTCCCGAACCCGCAGAGCGTGTACGGCACGACCAAGTTGGCCGGAGAGGCCGAGGCGTTGGCCATCGGCACGCGCGCCGCGGTGGTGCGCACGTCGTGGGTGTGCGGGTTCCACGGCAACAACATGGTGAAGACGGTGCACAAGTTGGCCCAGGAACGGGACTCCCTGTCGTTCGTGAGCGATCAGATCGGTCATCCCACCTTCACCTCCGACCTGGCGCCGTTGTTGCACACGGCCGCGACCGATCGTCTGGCCGGCATCTTCCACGGCACCAATCAGGGTGCGGTGAGTTGGTTCGAGTTCGTGCGCGAGATCGTGCGACTGATGGGTCGCGATCCGTCCATGGTGCATCCCATCACCACGGCCGAACTTCAACCACCTCGCCCGGCCAAGCGCCCGGCCAACAGCGTTCTCGACAACAAGGCGTTGCGCGATCTGGGTTACGCGCCGACGCGCGATTTCAGGGAACCGTTGGCGGAACTCCTGGCCCGTCTCGGCTGAGCCCCGGTCGATCCCAACAGGGGTGGTCAGAGGGGTTCGAGTGCGACGGGGTCACCGGTGCGGATCACGCCCGGTTCGATGACCGTGGCGTAGACCCGACACGTCGCCTCGCCGTTCTCGCGGTCACGATCGTGATGAATGCGGCCGAAGTCCCGATCGACGAACAAGTGTGCCAGCTGCTTGCACGGCACCGCGTACGACGAGACGTCGCACACGACGTCTCCGATGCGCAGACGAGTTCCGGGTCGCACCAACGACCAGTCCATTCCGGAGACCGTGATGTTCTCTCCGGCGGCTCCCGGATGCAACGAGTGCCCCTCGGCGTTCAGCGCGTCGATCACCTCGGCGGACCACAGGCTGAGCGCCTGGAACGGCCGGCCGTGATGTTTGCGCGTGGCCTGCACGTCGCCGACGAGACCCGAGAAGTCCACCTCCACGCGGTCCACCGCCTGTTTGGGCACACCACCGGAGCCGGCATTCAGGCTGGCGACGATCCCGGGGCTCGTGAGAGGGATGGAGCCGGCGTCGCGCAATGTCGGCGTGGCCGACTGGATGATGCTCCACACGGACTCCAACAGCTGACCGGCCCGTCCGGCGTCGAGGCGAGCGACGTCGACATCGTTCAGCAACGGGTCGAGATCTCGTCTCGCGTCGGCCAGCAATTGCTCGCGACCTTCCGACATCTGCTCCAGGATGGTGCGCGCGGAGGAAATGGTGTTGCGGGCGTCCTCGAGGGTGAAGCGATACGGGCCGACCAACACGATCTCACCATAGACAACGTGGTGGGACCCTAGGCTTCACGCATGGCCGACTCCGCGGGGATCATGCACGAGGGCGCGCCGTTGCGTCTGACCGAATGGACCAGTTGCGGCGGTTGTGCCGCCAAGTGGGGCAAGGATCTTCTGGCCGGACTCGTCGACGAGTTGCCGCGTTCCGTGGATCCGGCTCTCATCATCGGCTTGGCTCCCTTTGACGACGCCGCGGTGTATCGCGTCAGCGACGACGTGGCGTTGGTGAGCACCACCGACTTCTTCCCGCCGCTGGTGGACGATGCCGCCGACTTCGGGGCCATCGCCGCCGCCAACGCCTGCAGCGACGTGTTCGCCATGGGTGGACGAGTGGTGATGGCCATCAACGTGGCGGCGTTCCCCGAACACTTCCCGCGCGAGGCCATCGTGGCCATCTTCGACGCCGCCGCCGCGGTCGTCGCCGAAGCCGGAGGCACCATCGCCGGCGGACACACCATTCGCAATCCCGAGCCCATCTTCGGCCTGGCCGTGCAAGGCGTGGTGCATCCGGATCGAGTGTTCACCAAGGGCGGCGCCCGCGTGGGCGACGTGCTGATGCTCTCCAAGCCGTTGGGCACCGGCATCGTGTTGGCCGGTGGCGACGAAACGCAGAAGGCCGGCGCCATCGCCGGCATGCGTCGGCTGAACCGTGCGGCCAGCGAGGCGTTGATCGCGACCGGTGGTGTGCACGCGGTGACCGACGTGACCGGTTACGCCCTGGCCGGACACGGTTGGGAGATGGCCGAGCGCTCACATGGTGCGTTCCGCATCGCTTCGTCGTCGCTGCCGTTGTACCCGGGGGCCCGCGAGATCGCGGCGCGCGGGGTGCGCACCGGCGGCGACGCGCGAAACAGAACCGCGGTCGGCGCGCACGTGCGACTGGCCGAGGGCGTCGATCCGGCGTTCGACATTCTCGCGTTCGATCCGCAAACGTCGGGCGGCCTGTTGGCCGCGGTGGACCCGAAGGCGGTCGACGAACTGCGGGGCACCTTCACCGTGATCGGCGAGGTCGTCGACGGCGAACCCGAGTTGCTCATCGTCTGATGGTCTCGGCCGCACCGACCCGTGATCTGGAACGGTCGCTGCGCGACGAGGGATTCCCGTGCGTGGTCGGCGTGGACGAGGTGGGCAAGGGCGCGTGGGCCGGACCGTTGGCGGTGGGGATGGCGGTGTTGCCCGTCGACGGCGACCTGGCCGGTGTGCGCGACTCCAAGTCGATCAGCGAGAAGACCCGCGAGAAGATGTTCGACACCGTGGCATCCTGGTGCACCGCGTGGTCGGTGGGTTTCGCGTCGGCTCTGGAATGCGACGAACTCGGCATGGCCGCGGCGCAACGGTTGGCCACCGATCGGGCATTGCGTTCGCTCGCCGTACGACCCGACGCGGCCGTGGTCGACGGAAGTTGGGATTTCGTGACGCCGCTGGTGCCTCGGGTCGAGATGCGCGTGAAGGGGGACACGTCGGTGCTGTCGATCGCCGCGGCCTCGATCCTGGCCAAGGTCACCCGTGATCGCTTGATGCGCGAACTCTCCGAGCATCATCCGCAGTACAGCTTGGACACGAACAAGGGTTACCCGTGTCATTGGCACCGCACGGCGCTGCAGGGTTACGGGCCGTCGTCCATCCACCGACGCTCGTGGGCGTTCATGGACAATTTCGTTCCGTGGACCGGCACTCCGCGCGTCGATCGCGCGGCGCCGCCCACCTTGTTCTGATCACTTCTTCAGTTCGTTGAACGGGCTCTTGCTGTCGATGCCCGCGTCCTTGGGAAGACCCAGCACGCGCTCGCCCACGATGTTGCGCATCACTTCGTCCGAGCCACCGGCGATACGACCACCGGGTGTGCCAAGAATGAGTTGGTTCCAGGCGTAGGTGCCCCATTCGCCGCTGTCGGCCACCAGCTTGGGTCCGAGAACCATCGACACGAAGTTGCCGAGGCGGATCATGTTGTTGGTGCCGGCCAATTTGGCCATGCTCATCTCGGGTCCGGGCATCTGGCCGGACTTGATCTTGTCGAGCGCGCGCTGGTTGTTGTAACCGGCCACCTTGTTGTGAATGATGATCTTGGCCAACTCGTCGCGCACCACCGGGTCCGAATCCAGGCCGTAGTGCTTCACCATCTCGATGACGCGGGTGAAGAAGCCACCGCCGCCACCGCCGCCACCGATGGCGGCGCGCTCGTTCATGAGCGTGGTGAGTGCGACGTTCCAACCGTTGTTGACGTCGCCCAGACGGTGATCGTCGCGCACGCGAACCTCGGTGAAGAAGACCTCGTTGAAGCTGGCTCCTCCGGTCATCTGGCGCAACGGACGAATCTCGACACCGGGCGCGCGCATGTCGACGATGAAGCCGGTGAGACCCTTGTGCTTGGGCAAGCTGGGATCGGTGCGGGCGATGATCTCGCCGATGTGGCTGTAGTGCGCGCCGCTGGTCCAGACCTTCTGGCCGGTGATCACCCATTCGTCGCCGTCGCGCTCGGCCTTGGTGGACAAACCGGCCAAGTCGCTGCCGGCACCGGGCTCGCTGAACAACTGACAACCGACGATGTCGCCGCGGTACATCTTGCGCATGTACAGATCGCGAGCGGTGTCCGAACCGTGCGCGAGAATGGTGGGAGCGACCATCCCGAGACCGATGGTGAAGCAACTCTGATTCGGGACGTCGAACTTGGACTCCAGCGAGTCGTAGGCGCGCTGGTACGCGGCCGGCAACGCGCGTCCACCGTAGGCCTCGGGGCCGGTGATGTATCCGAAGCCGGCGTCGAACTTCTTGCCTCGCCAGGCGCACGCCAGATCGACGTCGATCTGTTCCTTGTCGCGTTCCTTTTCCTCGAACATGGCGACCTTGTCGGAGCCCTCGCCCCACACGAACTTCTTCTCGGCCTCCTTGCGGGGAGCGTTGGCTTCGAGGAAGGCCAGGGCCTCGGATTGGAACTGTTCGAGAGTGGGCTGAGACATGGACGACCTCCGGTGAGCGAGACAGGCGAACCGTACCCGACCTCGTCGGCGTGACGACAGGCGAGAGCGTGTGGCATCGTCCACGAGCCGCCCCGAGGTTCCGTGACGGACATCGCCCGTCGGGTTCGGGGCAACTAGGGTTGAACCATGGGTCAGCCAGTCGTCGTCGTGGAAAAGCCGAGCCGTCGCCCGGGTATCGTCAGGTTCGAGGCCAATCGCAGCCTGTCGGGAATGGGACATGACAGCTTCTCCGCCGACGACGTCTCGGGTCAGTTCGCCCGGGCCAACACCCCCGCGGCCGAATTGGCACGGCGGTTGTTCGCGACCGGTCGCGTGGCCGGAGTGCACGTGTACCAGAACATGGTCACCGTCGACCTGAACAAGGGTTTCGATTCCCACGGGCTCGAGGAGATCGTCCGTGACCTGTACCAGTACTGGAAGCCGGGCATGACCCCGCCGGCCTTCGAGGACCTGGTGGCCGATGACGCCCCGGCGGCGTCCGGGGATGCCCCGGCGGCGGGCGGTCCGGCCATCGACAGTCGCGTTCCGGCGCACCTGATCGAGCGCAGCCGGGCGGCTCGAGCGAAGTGGGAAGCCAACCGCGGCTGAGTCGGAAGCCCGTCGTCGGGCTGGTGAAAAGTCACAGAAAACCCCTGATTTTCTTGGTGTCCAGTCACGCACGGTCGGGAGATCCGTCTTAGCCTGCCCGCGTGTCCGACGAAACGATGTCCATCGACGACGATGTCTTGTCGGTCGAGGAAGTCGCCGTGGCGCTCGGCGTCCACTACATGACGGCGTACCGCTACGTGAAGCGTCGGGCCTTGGAGGCCACCCAGGTCGAGGGTCAGTGGCAAATTCGGCGCTCCGACCTCGAAGCGTTCGTGTCCAGTCGCTCCGAGCGTCGTGCCAAAGCGCAGGGCTCGCCCGACTCTCGTCGGACGGCGGACTATCACAGTGAACTTCATCGGTGCCTCGTCGAGTCCGACGCCAATGCGGCCTTCGAAGTGTTGCGGTCGGCCATCGACTCGGGAGCCGGCATGGAAGAGGTGTACCTCGACATCCTCAGCCCGGTGCTGGCCCAGATCGGAGCCAGTTGGGCTCGTGGCGAGATCGACATTTCCGTCGAGCACCGTGCCACCGCCGTTGCCACGCGTTTGGTGGGCCAATTGAGCCAACGCTGCGTGCGTCGTGGACGTCATCGGGGCAACGTGCTGATCGGTGGGCCCGCGGGCGAACGACACTCCTTGGCATTGGCGATGTTGGGCGATCTGTTGCGTCTGCATGGTTGGGACGTCTCCGACCTCGGTGCCGACACTCCGGCGAACTCGTTCGTTCATGCGGCGTCCAGCATCAACAATTTGGTGGCGGTGGGTGTCAGCGTCACGTCCGACGAGTCGCTGGCGAGCGCGGCGGAGTTGTTGTCGACGCTGCGTCGAGCGATCGGTGACGAACTGCCGGTTCTGTTGGGAGGTTCGGCGATCCGCGACGTCGCTCACGCGCGCTCGTTGGGTGCCGACCACTTCGCCCAAGGGGCCCGGGGTTTCATCGAGTTCCTGGACGCCTTGAAGACCACGTCGGCGACTCCGTCGAAGGATTCTGCGGCCACGCCCAAGAGTGGTCCGAAGAAGGCGCCGAAGAAGAAGCCCGCCGCGGGCGACACGGACTGAGGCTCGGCCGGTCGCGTTGGGCGACCGGAAACATACGAACACCTGTTCGCTATAGTCGCCGCCATGAGTGTTTCCGTGGCCCGTCGCAGCGTCGACCTGTCCGTCCTACGGGCCGGTATTCCCGCCGTCATGGCTCACGAGCGTCTTTTGCCGGTGCATCCGGTGTTGGCACCCTTGTTCGGGGTTGCTCCGGGTGATCCGGGGTTGGTGCGGGGGCACACCGTGGTGTGTTCGGGTTCGGCGGCCATGTCGTGCGCGTTCGCCGTGATGGCGGCTCCCACACAGGTTGGTTCGTGGGCGGGCGTGGTGGGGTTGCCGTCGGTGGGGGTGAGTGCGGCCGCCGAATTGGGGGTGGTGTTGTCGCGCACGGTCTTCGTGGCCGGTGCGTCGCCGTCATCGTCGTCATCAACGTCGTCGTCAACGTTCGCTTCATCCGACATGGCCGCGGTGATCTCGGCGTTGGTCGATGGCGTGGAGGTGTTGGTGTTGTCGCGTCAGGTGGTGGCATCGGTGTCCGGTGGGGTGATGCGCACGTTGCACACTCGTCTGCAGTCGCGAGGCGGGGTGTTGGTGTTGGTCGGTGACCCCGGCTCGGTCTCGGCCGATGTGCGTCTGGTGGCCACGACCATGATGTGGGACGGAGTGGGTGCCGGAAACGGCCACCTTCAGCGACGGCGCGTGAGCATCGAACTCGCGGCCCGTCGGCGCGGTCGGCCCACGCGCGCCGACGTGTGGTTGCCCGATCATCGGGGTGGGCTCAGCATGTGTGATGAACGGTCGTCGGGCACCGTGTCATCCGGCAACGTGTTGCCGTTGCGTCGCACGGGATGACGTCGGTGTCGACACAGCCACCTCGTTGCGCCGTGGTGCACACACCGGCGTGGCCCTTGATCGCCGCTGTCATGAACGGCATCGCCGGACGGGGACCCGAGTACGCACCCGATCAACCATTGGCGGTCATGCGATCCCAGCGGGTGCATTGCTGCTCGCCGGCGGCGTGGCGCGATGGCGTGCGACCGGGCATGCGCCGTCGACAGGCGCAGGGGGCGTGTCCGCACGTGGTGTTGGTGGCCGACGAACCCGACCGCGATGCCCGGTGCTTCGAGCCGGTGGTGCGTTCGGTGGGCACGTTGGTGCCGTTGCTCGACATCGAGTCGCCCGGGTCACTGTTGATGGCCACCCGTGGTCCGTCGCGTTACGTCGGTGGTGACGTCGCGCTCACGGTGCGCCTGGGCGATCTGGCCATGGCGGGCCTGTCGACTGCGGTGGCAGCACGCATCGATCCCGTGGTGCTGTTGTCCACCGGCGGGGGGCTGGGCGTGGGCGTCGCCGATGGCCGTCTCGCGGCCACGTTGGCGGCTCGTCACGCCATCCGTCGTGGCGAACCCGTGGTGGTCGAACCCGGATCCGCGGCCACCGCGGCGTTCCTCGCGCCGTATCCGGTGGCGGCCCTGAGTGCGGTGGCCGGTTGCGACGTCGGGTTGGTGGATCTGTTGCAGCGATTGGGGTTGCGGCGCTTCGGCGACGTGGCCGCGTTGTCGCCGCATCACTTGGTCGATCGATTCGGCTCGTGGGGACACACCTTGCATCGTCTGGTCAGTGGCACTGACGACACCGCGCCATCGGCGTTGCCTCCACCGCCCGATCTGACCATCAGTCGCTTGTTCGATCACCCCGTGGATCAGTTCGACATGTTGGTCTTCGCCGCCAAGTCGTTGGTCGACGAACTCGGCCGGTACTTCACCGATCGTGGACAGGTGTGCACGCGCGTGCGCGTGGAAGCCGAGACCGAGCACGGCGAAGCGTCCGTACGCGTCTGGCATCGCGCCGAGGGCATGAACGAGTCGGCGATGGTCGACCGGGTGCGCTGGCAACTGGACGGTTGGATCAACGGCGACGATCGGCCGTCGGCCGGGGTCACCAAACTCGCGCTCATTCCGCTCGAGATCCGTGGTGACGTCGGAACCCAGGAGGGTTTCTGGGGCGGTCGGACCGCCGCCGATGACGCCGCCGCTCGCGCCATCACGCGGGTGATGGGGTTGGTGGGGCCGGCCGGGGTCACCGTGGCGTCGTGGCGCGGCGGTCGTGATCCGCGCGAGCAATACCGCATGGTGCCGTTGGCCGACGTCGGCGCCGATGGCACCACCGTGTGCGAACGTCCGACGGGTCCGACCGCACCGGCGTGGTCCGGCGCGATCCCGACTCCGTCGCCGGCGCTCGTGCACCATCAGCCGGTCGGCGTGCAGGTGCTCGACGCCGATGATCGCGCGGTGTCGGTGAGCGGTCGCGGTTTCGTCAGCGCGGCCCCGTCGGTGTTGTGTCGCGAGCACGGTCGTGTCGCGGTCACCGCGTGGGCCGGTCCGTGGCCGGTGGAAGAACGGTGGTGGGACGAACGTGCCCGTCGGGTGGCCCGCTTCCAGTTGGTGGTGCAGGCGTCCGACGGGCCGCGTGCGTATCTGGCCGAGGTGTCGTCGGGTCAGTGGTGGTTGGTGGCCGAGTACGCCTGAGGCACGCTGTGGGCCGGCGAACGACTCAGGCGATGCGCGACTCGATCGCGTGCGCGTCCAACAGTCGACTGGACGCCAGGTCCTGGGCCGCCAGACGCAACAGATCGTCGGCCAAGCGGAACCCGATGCCGCGCACCGTGTGCATGAACCGCACGTCGGGGGCGCGCTCGGTCAGCTTGCGACGCAGGTTCGACAAGTGCACGTCCACGACGTGGGTGTCACCCACCCAATGCGGCCCCCACACGTTCTCCAACAACTGGGCGCGACTGCACACTTCCAACGGCCGCAAGCACAACTGGGAGAACAGATCGAACTCCAGTCGGGTGGCGGCGATGGCGTGACGGTTCACCTTGATCTCGCGTCGGGCCAGATCGACCACGAGCGGTCCGAAGTAGAGAACCTTGGGATCGAGGTCCGGGCCGGTGGCGTTCTTGGGGCGCGGACGCCGCATCATGGCCTGGCACCGCTGCACCAACTCGTCGGTGCTGGCCTCGGTGGGCACGGCATCATCGGCGCCGTTGCGCAACACGGTGACGCGCTGTTCGTCGGAGTTCGCGCCGACGATGACCACGTAGATCTCGGGGCAACGACGAATCTGGCCGAGAAGCCGATTGAAGGTCGGGTAGGCGTCTCTCGCGTCGACGATGACGATGTCGGGTTGGAAGGAACGCAGCATCACTTCGGCCGCGGTGGCGTCGGAGGTGCTGCGCACCACGTATCCCTGCATCTGGAGGGCCGCTTCGACCGACCGCCGATCGGAGTTGTGGACGAGGGTCACCAATGCACGGGGCATGGGCTCGGAATCGGGATGAGCGGATCCGCCGTCGGTTTCCCGACGTTGCTGATCGGCTCTCGCCGCGAAGTTCGTCTCGATGAGTGTCATGACAGTTGCCGCCTTATCGGTAAGAGGTGCTCACGGCTTGAGCACCTTGTTGTCATCTGTCCTGAGTTCCTTGGAAGCGACACGTCGCACTTTTTGTCCGGGTTTGTCGGCGCGGGCAGAAATATCCCCGCGACGTGGGGTAATCACCGGCCGATGAGGGTTCGGGGGTCGAAAAAGGATGGTCGGGCCGG
Source organism: Ilumatobacteraceae bacterium (assembly GCA_021298195.1). Classification (GTDB taxonomy): domain Bacteria; phylum Actinomycetota; class Acidimicrobiia; order Acidimicrobiales; family Ilumatobacteraceae; genus Casp-actino8. The sequence continues at coordinate 2,294 of JAJTEQ010000009.1, read as the reverse complement.
CATCGGACGGTGATTGACTGGGGGCGTGTCATCGTCCGAAACCCCCGAATCGCTTCCGCACGAGATGCTTCAGCCCGAGACGCTGACCATTCGCGCCGGTCGTCCCGAGGGTCAGACGTCGATGGCTCCGGTGCTGTGGGCGTCGACCACCTACGACATGGGATCGCTGGAAGAGGGTCGCCAAATGGCGCATTCCACGCTCGCCAAGAAGTTCTACAGCCGTCATGGGAATCCCACCGTGAACGCGTTCGAGAGCGCGGTCGCCGAACTGGAAGGCGCCGAGGCGGCGCGCGCGTACGCGTCGGGTATGGGCGCCATCGCCGGCGTGATCCTGGGACTGTGTTCGCGTGGTGATCACATCGTCGCGCAGAAGCAGTTGTACGGCGGCACCATGCAATTGCTCGCTGGGGTGTGTCCGCGGTTCGGTATCGATGTCACGTTCGTCGACGGCACCCAGCCGGGGGCGTTCGCCGCGGCGGTGATTCCCGGTCGCACGATGTTGGTGTTCGCCGAAACTCCGGCGAATCCGTTGTTGGATCTGGTCGATCTGGACGAGCTCGGCGCGATCAAGGGGCCGATCACGGTGGTGGACGCCACGTTGGCGACGCCGCTCGGTGTGCGCCCGTTGGAACACGGCGTGAACCTGGTGGTGCATTCGGCGACCAAGGCAATGGCCGGTCACAACGACGCCACATTGGGCGTGGTGTCCGGTGAGCGCGATCTCATCGACGCGTTGTGGGGATTCGCCGTGTTGCAGGGCGCGTGTGCGTCACCGTTCGATTCGTTGAACGCCATCCGTGGTTTGCGCACGTTGGGTCCGCGCTTGCGTCAGCAAGGTGCGACGGCCGTGGCGGTGGGTCGCGCGCTGGAAGCGAACCCGGCGGTGAATTGGGTGCGTCATCCCGGACTCGAGTCCCATCCGCAATACGAGTTGGGCCGTCGTCAGTACCGCATGCACGGCGGTGTGTTGTCGTTCGACCTGGCGGGTGGACTGGAAGCCGGCGCCAACTTCGTGAAGTCGGTGCGGTTGTGTCGTGCGGCCACGTCGATGGGTGGTCCCGAGACGTTGGTGACGCATCCGGCGTCCACCACGCACGCGGGCATGACGGCCGAGGAGTTGGCCGAGAGCGGTATCACGCCGGGCACGGTGCGCATGAGTTGCGGGTTGGAACACGTCGACGACGTGCTCGCCGACGTCCTGTGCGCGCTCTGACCCCCCCGATCTGGGTAGCCGAAGTAGCCGGAAACCGACGTTTCCGGTACCCAGATCGGTGGGTAAATGCGAACATATGTTCGGTAAAGTGGGCCGGTGGCGTATTCGTGGGGAATGCAGGGGCCCAAGACCTGGGCCGAACTGGAGGCTCGGCTGTCCGACCGTGCCCTCGACGCGCCCCCCGACATCCGCTCCGAGGAACGGGGTCGCGACGGGCGGGCCCCCGGGGCCACCACCGCCAACGCCGGCGGTGACGGTCCGGCGTTCGGACGTCGCCGTCAGCCCTACGAGCCCGTCGCCACGATCGGCACGTCGCGTCCGGTGGTGCCCTACGCCGAACTTCACTGCCACTCCAACTTCTCCTTCCTCGCCGGAGCGTCGCACCCCGAGGAGTTGGTGGAGGAAGCCCAACGCCTGCAGTTGTCGGCGCTGGCCATCACCGACCACAACGGCCTCTACGGCGTGGTGCGCTTCGCCGAAGCCGCGCGCGCGGTGGGAATGCCCACCATCTTCGGCAGCGACGTCACGGTCCACGATCATCGCGGGGCCGGTCGACTGGTGGTGCTGGCCGACGGACCCACGGGGTACGCGAACCTGTCGCGCGCGCTCAGCCTGGCCCAACTGTCGGGGAGCAAGGGCGAACCGCGATGCACGTTGCCGTTGCTGGCCGACAACGCGCACGACGGGTGGTGGGTCCTCACCGGCGACCATCGTGGCGTCGTCCCGCGTGCTCTCGTCGAGCACGGTCCGCAGGTGGCACTGCGCGAACTGCAACGGCTGACCGACGCGTTCGGTCGCGATCGCGTGCTCGTCGAGTTGTGGGATCACGGCGAACCGCTCGACAGCGCGCGCAACGACGCCCTGGCCGAACTGGCGGCGCGCGCCGACGTGCGCTGCGTGGCCACCAACGACGTGCACTACGCGACACCGGCGCGTCGTCGTCTGGCCACCGCCATGGCGGCGGTGGGCCAGCGGTGCAGTTTGAACGACATGGATCCGTGGTTGCCGGCGTCGGCATCGGCGCACGTGCGCAGTGGTTCCGAACAACTACGTCGTTTTGCCCGATATCCGGGGGTGGTCG
>JAJTEQ010000008.1 GCA_021298195.1 Ilumatobacteraceae bacterium | reverse complement strand
ACCATGACCGTGGAGCTCGGTAAGCCGATCGCCATGGACGAGGGTCTGCGTTTCGCCATCCGTGAGGGTGGCCGTACCGTGGGCGCCGGCCGCGTCACCAAGATCATCAAGTGATCGGCTGACACATCATGGCTCAAATCATCCGCATCCGCCTCAAGGCGTTCGATCACGAGATCATCGACCAGTCGACGCGCAAGATCGTCGAGACCGTCGCTCGTACCAACGCCACCGTGCGCGGCCCCATCCCGTTGCCGACCGACAAGCACCGCTACACGGTCATCCGCGGACCGCACATCGACAAGGACTCCCGCGAGCACTTCGAGATGCGCATCCACAAGCGGCTCATCGACATCGTCGACCCCAAGCAGCAGACCATCGACAGCCTTCAGCGCATCGACCTGCCCGCCGGCGTCGAAGTGGAGATCAAGGTCCAGAACGCCTGATCCGACGAGACTGGCCCGGGTGGTGACCGTCGCGTTTCGCGCGGTCGCCCCCGGGCTTTTTCGTTCCCCGGTTCTCACCGATTTCACACCCGAGACGACGAGACATCCGACCCGTCGACGAGGCACAATCTGGTGGTGACCGACATGTTCCCGCCCCCGTCCCCGCACGATCGCTCGGCCCCGGCGACCCATTCGTCGCGTCGACGTTGGATCGTCGTGTCCTTGGTGGTGACGGCCGCGGTCTTCGGCGGCTTCATGGGCGCCCAGATCGCGCAATCCGGCGACGATTCGTCGACCGACGGTTCCGTGCCCACCACTGTCGCGTCGTCGGACGAATCGCTCGCTCCCACCGAGACCGGATCGAACGCGACGCCGGTGATCACCGCGCCCGCCTCGGACGGTGAGCTGCCGGCGCTCGACGTGGCCACCGTGGTCGGCATCATCGAACCGAGCGTGGTGACGGTGGTGTCGGAGATCGACGAGGGTTTCGGAGCCGGTCAGGGCACCGGCACCGGAGTGGTCATTTCTGCCGACGGTGAGATCCTGACCAACGCCCACGTGGTCGACGGAGCCACCAAGGTCAGCGTCCTGTTCGGCGACAGCATCGACCCGATCGCGGCCACCGTGTTGGCGATGGACGCGGGCAACGACCTGGCGTTGTTGAAGATCGACGCCACCGACCTGACGCCGGCGGTGTTCGCCGATCCGGATTCCATCGACGTCGGTGACGAAGTGGTGGCCGTGGGGTTCGCGCTCGACCTCGATGGCGGGCCCACCGTGACGCGAGGGATCATCTCGGCGTTGAACCGAACCATCGAGAACGGTGACGGTGCGCTCGACGGTTTGATCCAGACCGATGCCGCCATCTCGTCGGGCAATTCGGGCGGACCGCTCGTGAACGCGCGCGGACAGGTGGTCGGCATCAACACCGCGGTGTTCACCAGCACGGCGGGCACCGCGGCCAACAACGTCGGATTCTCCATCTCGGTGGGAGAAGCGTTACCGGTCATCGACGAACTGCGCGCCATTTCCAACGGCGCCACACGCGTCGAGGGTTACCTCGGCGTTGGCTTGCAGAGTCGTGTCGACGGCGGCCGCGGTGCGGAGATCACCGAGGTCGCTCCGGATTCGCCGGCCTCGATCGCCGGAGTGTTGGCCGGCGACATCGTGGTGTCGGCCGGTGGCACCCCGGTCGACGGGCAAGGCGCCTTGGTCGCGGCGATTCGCGATCAGTCTCCCGGCGACACCATCGAGATCGTGGTTCTGCGCGACGGTGAACGTCTGACGTTGACGGCGACACTCGTCGAACGCCCCACCGAGTGACGAACCGAGTGCACCGGCGTGCGTCGGCACGCCCGAGTGTTACGGTGCGCCCATGTTGGATGCGCATCTGGGGGGATCTCGTCCGTTCGGTCTGAATTATTGGCCCTTGCCCGAGGACGATCCGGGTGTCGACATTCCACGTGAGTCGATTCGATTGGTCAGCCCCGACGGCGCGTTGGTGCGTGGTCTTTTGTGGACTCCACCGAACGGTCGGCCGTGGAGGACCGCGGTCATCTTGTCGCATCCGCGCGGCGACTTCAGTGTGCACTACGCGGCGCCCCTGCTGGCCGCCGCCGGCTACGCGGTGCTCGGTTTCAGCACGCGCTACATCAACAACGACACGGACTGTCTGCACGAGTCGTGCATCGTCGACGTGGAGACCGCGCACGACGAGATGAAGCGTCGCGGCGCCGAAGCAGTGGTGTTGCTCGGCAACTCCGGTGGCGGATCGCTGATGGCGATGGCCCACGCCGAGCGCGGCATCGGCGACGGTTGGATCGGCATGGCCGCGCACCCGGGCGAGGGTGTGTTCATGTTGCAGGTGATCGACCCCAGCGTCATCGACGAGAACGATCCGTTCTCCACCGATCCCGAACTCGACATGTACAACCCCGACAACGGGTGGCGTCCGTGGCCCCAGCCGTGTTCCTACGACCCGGCGTGGCTCGCGCGATACCGCGCGGCCCAGGTGGCCCGAGTGGCGCGCATCGACGCCATCGCCAGGGCCAGCATCGAGGAATCGACCGCCGCCATGGGCCAGTTGCGGGGCATCGACAAGTCGTCCGATCCGGGGTCGTGGCGAGAACAACGACGTCGCGCGGTGTTCACCAAGTACCTCACCATCTACCGGACCCTGGCCGACCCGGCGTACTTGGACCTGTCCATCGACCCCGATCAGCGACCGATGGGGTCGTTGTTCGCCTTCCCGGACCCCTTCGATGCCAACTACGGGCGCGGGGGACTGGCCCGTACCATGACGGCTCGGGGTTGGTTGAGCACCTGGAGTGGTCTGTCGAGCCACGCCAAATTGGCCGACACCATGCCGCAGGTCCGGGTCCCGACGCTGCTCATCCATCCCACGGCCGACACGGAAATACGTATCTGGCAGGCCAAAGAGATCGTGGAAGCCAGCGGAGCGACCGACCGGACCTACATCGAGATGACCGGGGCCCCTCATTATCTGGAAGGCCATCGCCGCGAAGCGCTCGCCCACGCCGCGCAGTGGCTGGCCGCCCGCTACCCCTGAAGCCCCCCGGAAATCTAGTTATCCACAGCCTGTGGATAACTAGGTCGTGAGTGTCTGGACGATCGCGGCGGGGTCCGAAGAAACCCGGGTGCGGGCGGGTTGGGGGAGACCGTTCTCGCAGGTAGCGTTCGCCCCTCGTGTGAAACGGGTTCGCCCGGATCACAGCAATCGATGTCTCTGTGAGCCCGGTCCGCCGGGGACCACATGGCAACAACCGAAACGGATGCTCCACCGGTCGATGACCCGTGGAGCATTTGCGTGAACGGCGGTTCTCCGCTGGAAGCGCGAAACAGTCAAGTCGCAAGGACCGCAGCGATGCGGATGGATGAAGAGGCTGCCTCATGGCAAAGCAAGCGATCGTCGGCGAAAAGGTCGGCATGACACAGGTGTGGGCGGACGACAATCGCGTCGTCCCCGTCACCGTGCTTCGTGTCGAGCCCGCTCGCATCGTTCAAATCAAGACCTCCGAGCGCGACGGCTACGCCGCCGTTCAGGTCACGTACGGCTCGAAGGACGCGAAGAAGTTGTCCAAGCCCGAGGCCGGACACTTCGCCAAGGCCGGTGTCGATGCCGGTCGTCGACTCGTCGAGTTGCGTCTCGACAGCGTCGACGGATTCGAAGTGGGTCAGGAGATCGCCGTCGACGTTCTCGCCAAGGGTCAGAAGGTCGACGTCACCGCGATCAGCCGCGGCAAGGGTTTCGCCGGTGGCATGAAGCGTCACAACTTCAACGGCCAGGGCGCGAGCCACGGTAACCACAAGCACCACCGTGCTCCGGGCTCGATCGGTTCGTGCTCGTTCCCCGGTCGCGTGTTCAAGGGTCTGCGCATGGCCGGTCACATGGGTCACGAGCAAGTGACCACTCTCAATCTCGAGGTTGTCGAGGCCGACGCCGAGCGCGGCCTGTTGTTGGTGCGTGGCTCGGTTCCGGGCCCGAACGGTGGCGTTGTGATCGTTCGCAACGCGGTGAAGGGGAAGTGACCACATGCCCTCCGTGAAGCTCAAGAACCAGACCGGCAAGGACGTCGGCTCGCTCGATCTGAGCGACGACGATTTCGGCCGTCAGCCCAACGTGCCCGTGATGCACCAGGTCGTCACCGCGCAACTCGCGCATCGTCGCGCCGGCACGCAGAGCACCAAGACCCGCGCCGAAGTCTCCGGTGGCGGCAAGAAGCCCTACAAGCAGAAGGGCACCGGTAACGCGCGTCAGGGCTCGACCCGCTCGCCGCAGTTCTCCGGTGGTGGCGTCGCTCTCGGACCCAAGCCGCGCAAGTACTCGCAGAAGACCCCCAAGAAGATGATCAAGATCGCGTTGCAGTCCGCGCTGTCGGATCGTGCGAACGAGGGCAAGGTCGTCGTCGTGGACTCGTGGAACTTCGAGACCCCGAAGACCTCGGCCGCTCAGGCCGCCCTCGCCGCGCTGAACCTCGAGGGTCGCGTGCTCGTGGTCGTGCGTCGCGACGAGATCAACGCCATCCGCTCGTTCCGCAACCTCCCCGAGGTGCAGTTGATCGAGATCGGCGAACTCAACGCGTACGACGTGTTGTGCAACGACTACATCGTGTTCTCCAAGGCCTCGTTGCCCGGAGCGAGCAAGGACGGTCAGTGATGAAGGATCCCCGCGACATCATCCTCGCGCCGGTCGTGTCCGAGAAGAGCTACGCGCTCATCGAGACCGGTGTCTACACATTCCAGGTTCACGTCGACGCCTCCAAGCCCGAGATCCACGACGCCGTGGAAGCCATCTGGGGCGTGAAGGTTCTGAAGGTGAACACGCTCAACCGTGCGGGCAAGATCCAGCGCACCCGGGGCACCAATCGCCCCGGCCGTCGTGCTGCGTTCAAGCGCGCCATCGTCACCCTGGCCCCCGGCAGCGAGATCCCGCTGTTCGAGAACAACTGAGGCATCACGTCATGGCAATTCGTAAGCGCAAGCCAACATCAGCCGGTCGCCGGTTCCAGACGTCGTCGGATTTCTCCGAGATCACGTCGACGACCCCCGAGAAGTCCTTGCTCACGAGCAAGCCGAAGTCCGGTGGTCGCAACGCCTACGGTCGCAAGACCGCGCGTCACCGCGGTGGCGGACACAAGCAGCAGTACCGCATGATCGACTTCAAGCGGAACAAGGACGGTGTGGACGCCAAGGTCGCCACCATCGAGTACGACCCGAACCGCACCTGCCGCATCGCTCTTCTGCATTACGCCGACGGCGAGAAGGCCTACATCCTGGCGCCCAAGGGCATGAACGTGGGTGACCACATCTCGAGCGGCCCCAAGGCCGACATCAAGCCCGGCAACGCGTTGCCGTTGCGCTACGTGCCCGTCGGTACCGTCGTGCACAACGTCGAGTTGCGACCGGGTCAGGGCGGCAAGATGGCCCGCTCGGCCGGCGTGGGCGTGCAGTTGGTCGCCAAGGACGGCGACCACGCCACGTTGCGTCTGCCCAGCTCGGAAATGCGTCGCGTTCTCATCGATTGCCGTGCGACCGTCGGCGAAGTGGGCAACGCCGAGCACGAGCTCATCAAGATCGGCAAGGCCGGTCGTAACCGCTGGAAGGGCGTTCGCCCCCAGACCCGCGGTGTGGCCATGAACCCCGTCGACCACCCGCTCGGTGGTGGCGAAGGCAAGACCTCCGGTGGTCGTCCGCCGGTGTCGCCGTGGGGCAAGCCCGAGAGCCGTACGCGCGACACCAACAAGGCGTCGCAGAAGTTGATCATCCGCCGTCGTCGTTCGGCCAAGGGCCGTCGCTAAAGGATTGGGGTAACACATGTCTCGCAGCCTGAAGAAGGGCCCGTTCGTCGATGACCACTTGGTGAAGAAGGTCGACGCGCTGAACGCCGCCAACGAGAAGAAGGTCATCAAGACCTGGAGCCGTCGCTCCACCATCATCCCCGACATGGTCGGGCACACCATCGCGGTGCACGACGGACGCAAGCACGTCCCGGTGTACGTCACCGAAGCCATGGTCGGTCACAAGTTGGGCGAGTTCTCACCGACCCGCACCTTCAAGTACCACGCCGGCCAGGAAAAGAACACGAAGGGTAAGAAGTAATGACCGGTCCCAAGTTGAACGAGCGTTCGTTCGTCGCCGGCGAGCGCACCGGCATCCGCGCCAGCGTGCGTGGCTCGCGCATGTCGGCCTCCAAGGCTCGCGTCGTGCTCGACCTCATCCGTGGTCGTGACGTCGTGTCGGCCGATCAGATTCTGCAGTTCACCGAGCGCGAGGCCGCTCGCGTCGTGCGCAAGGTTCTCGCCTCGGCGGTCGCCAACGCCGTGAACAACGATTCACTCGAGGCCGAGACCCTCTACGTGAAGGCGTGCTACGCCGACGAGGGTCCGACCCTGCGTCGCTTCAAGCCCCGCGCCCGCGGTCGCGCCACGCGCATCAACAAGCGCACCTGCCACATCACCATCGTCCTCGACGTGATCGAAGCCGATCTGCTGGCGGTCGTGCAGGCCCGTCGCGAGCGCGCCGTCACCGGCCGTCGCGCCGGTCGCACCGGAGGCGTGGCCGATCGTCGTGCCCGCGTCACCAAGAGCCGTGAGGCTCGCACCACCAAGTCCGACGAGACCACCCAGAACGACGACATCGAGGCGACCGCGGTCGACACTCCCGTTGCCGAGAACGAAACCACCGACACGCCCGATGCCGAGGAGACCAACTGATGGGCCAGAAGATCAACCCCTACGGCTTCCGCCTCGGCGTGACCACCGAATGGAAGAGCCGTTGGTTCAGCGAGCGCCAGTACAAGGAGTACCTCACCGAGGACTGGAAGATCCGCGCCTTCATCAACGACTCGTTGCCCGACGCCGCCATCTCGCGCGTCGAGGTCGAGCGCAAGCGTGGTGAGACCCTGAAGGTCGACATCCACACCGCTCGTCCCGGCATCGTGATCGGTCGCAAGGGAGCCAAGGCCGACGAACTGCGCGCCGGACTCACGAAGCTCACCGGCAACCTCAAGGTGCAGTTGAACATCGTCGAGATCAAGTCTCCCGAACTCGACGCCGCGCTCATCGCCCAGGGTGTCGCCGATCAGCTGGTCGGTCGTATCGCCTTCCGTCGTGCCATGAAGCGCGCGGTGCAGAACGCCCAGAAGGCCGGTGCTCTCGGCATCCGCGTGCAGTGCTCGGGTCGTCTCGGTGGCGCCGAAATGAGTCGCACCGAGTGGTACCGCGAGGGTCGCGTGCCGTTGCACACGTTGCGCGCCGACATCGACTACGGCTTCCGCGAGGCGCGCACCTCGAGCGGTCGCGTCGGCGTGAAGGTCTGGATCTACCGCGGCGACATCCTGCCGTACAAGCCTCAGACCGAGGACAAGATCGTTCGCGAGGCGGCCATGGCCGTCGGCGAGACCTCGGGTGCCCCCGGTGCCCGCAAGGTCGTGTCGTCGAGTGGCCGTCGCAAGGCCGAGGAGGCCGCCGAGGCGGCCGCCAGCCCGCTCGTGAAGGAAGCCGATCCCGAACTCGAGAAGTTGCTCGATGAGGAAGAAGAGATTGCCCGTCGTACCCACGAGGGCCACGAGACCCCGCACTTCCGCGGACAGGACTGATCACCATGTTGATGCCTCGCAAAGTCGCACACCGTAAGCACCACCGTGGCCGCACCGGCGGTATGGCCAAGGGCGGAAGCGAACTGGCCTTCGGTCAGTACGGAATCCAAGCCCTCGAGCCGTGCTGGTTGACCGCACGTCAGATCGAAGCGGCCCGTATCGCCATGACCCGTCACATCAAGCGTGGTGGCAAGGTCTGGATCAACGTGTTCCCCGACAAGCCGGTCACGAAGAAGCCGGCCGAGACCCGCATGGGTTCGGGCAAGGGCAACCCGGAGTTCTGGGTGGCCGTCGTCAAGCCGGGTCGCGTTCTGTTCGAACTGTCCTTCCCCGTGCGCGATCAGGCGCTGGAGGCCTTGAACAAGGCCATCCAGAAGCTTCCGATCAAGGCGCGCATCATCACCCGCGAGGAGGCGATCTGATCATGGCAACCAAGGCCAGCAAGGACCGCACGGAACTGAGCGAACTCGACCTCGCGTCGTTGGTCGACCGTTTGCGTGCCGCCAAGCAGGAGGCGCTGAACCTGCGTTTCCGCAGCGCGACCGGTCAGCTCGATAACCACAGCGAACTGCGTCGCGTGCGTCGCCGTATCGCCCGTATCAACACCCTCATCCGTCAGCGCGAGATCGCGGCGGCCGAGGCCGGAGAGTGAACCAGATGTCCGAGAACACCGAAACAGCCGAGCGCCCGAACCGTAAGGTCCGCGAGGGCATCGTGTCGTCCAACAAGATGGACCGCACGATCGTCGTCGAGGTCGTCGAGCGCGTTCGCCACCCCAAGTACAACAAGTTCGTCATGCGCACCAAGAAGCTGTACGCCCATGACGAGGCCAACGACGCCAACATCGGCGACAAGGTGCGCGTCATGGAGACGCGTCCGTTGTCCAAGACCAAGCGTTGGCGCGTCGTCGAGATCCTCGAGCGGGCCAAGTGAGCGGCCAGGGAACGACGGAGGAATCACAATGATCCAGCAGGAAAGCCGCCTTCGCGTGGCGGACAACAGCGGCGCCAAGGAAGTGCTCTGCATCAAGGTTCTCGGTGGCACCCGTCGCCGTTACGCCTCGATCGGGGACATCTTCGTGGCCACCGTGAAGGACGCCATCCCCGGCGCCGGAGTCAAGAAGGGTGACGTCGTGAAGTGCGTCGTCGTTCGCGTCAAGAAGGAGAAGCGCCGTCCCGACGGCAGCTACATCCGTTTCGACGAGAACGCCGCCGTCATCATCAAGGACGACCTCACTCCCCGTGGAACGCGCATCTTCGGACCGGTCGGCCGCGAACTGCGCGACAAGAAGTTCATGCGAATCGTCTCGCTGGCCCCGGAGGTGCTCTGAGATGAAGATCAAGAAGGGTGACACCGTCGTGGTGATCTCGGGTAAGGACAAGGGCAAGGAAGGCACCGTCTCGCGTGTCATGCCCCGCACCAACCAGGTGATCGTCGACGGAATCAACGTCGCCAAGAAGCACCAGAAGCCCAAGGGCGCGAACCAGCAGGGCGGCATCATCGACCGCGACATGCCGCTCGACGCCTCGAACGTGATGCTCGTCCACAAGGGCAAGCCCACGCGCGTCGGGTTCAAGACGAACAGCGACGGCACGAAGGTGCGCGTCGCCCGGACCACGGGTGAGGAAGTCTGATGACCACCGCAACATCACCGCGTCTGAAGGCCAAGTACGAGGCCGAGATTCGCGACGCGCTCAAGGCCACTCTCGGCGTCTCCAACGTCATGCAGGTGCCCCGCATCGAGAAGATCGTCATCAACATGGGTGTCGGTCGCGCCACGCAGCAGCCGTCGCTGCTCGAGGGTGCCGTCGCCGACATGACCCGCATCGCGGGCCAGAAGCCCAAGGTCACCAAGTCACGTGACTCCATCGCCAACTTCAAGTTGCGCGAGAACCAGGCCATCGGCTGCAAGGTCACCTTGCGCGGCGATCGCATGTGGGAGTTCCTCGACCGTCTGATCGCCGTGGCGATCCCGCGTATCCGCGACTTCCGTGGTCTGCCGGTCCACTCGTGGGACGGCCGCGGCAACTACACGTTCGGTCTCGCCGACCAGACCGTGTTCCCGGAGATCGATTACGACAAGATCGACGCGCCTCGTGGCATGGACATCACCATCGTCACCACCGCGACGACCGATGCCGCCGGTCGGGCCCTGCTCGACGCGTTCGGTTTCCCGTTCAAGCGAGGCGCCGATGCCGCCGCCGCTCCGAAGAAGAAGTCCACCCGTCGCGGCCCGCAGTTCGCAGCCAAGAAGAAGAAGTGAGCGAGAGGTACTGACTCATGGCGAAGAAATCTCTGATCAACAAGGCTGCAGCCAAGCCCAAGTTCAAGGTGCGTGGCTACACGCGCTGCCGCAAGTGCGGTCGCGCCCGTTCCGTATACCGCAAGTTCGGACTGTGCCGCGTGTGCCTTCGTGATATGGCCCACGCCGGCGAAATCCCCGGTCTGACGAAGTCGAGCTGGTGAGGTACCAATGCTGACTGATCCCATTGCCGACATGCTCACCCGCATCCGCAACGCCAACACGGCGATGCACGACGAGGTGAAGATGCCATCATCCAAGCAGAAGGTCGCCCTGGCCAAGATCCTGGAACAGGAGGGTTACATCGCGGGTTTCGCGGTGGCCCCCAACACCAAGGGTCCCGGCGAGGTGCTCACCATCTCCATGAAGTACTCCGCTGAGCGCCGTCGCACCATCGCCGGCATCAAGCGCATCTCGACTCCCGGTCTTCGCGTGTACCGCAAGTCCGACACCGTGCCCCGCGTGCTCGGTGGCCTCGGAGTCGCCGTCCTGTCCACCAGTCAGGGACTCATGACCGACCGCGAAGCGCGCAAGCGCAAAGTGGGCGGCGAAGTCCTGTGCTACGTGTGGTGAGTCGAGGAGACCAACATGTCACGTATCGGTAAAGCACCCATCACGGTTCCCGCCGGAGTCGAGATCAAGGCGTCGGGCAACTCCATCACGGTGAAGGGTCCCAAGGGCACCCTCACTCGCGAGTTGGTCGGCGGTATCTCGGTCCGCCAGGAGGAGAACACCCTCCTGGTCGAGCGCCCCAACGACGAGCGTCAGTCGCGTAGCTTGCACGGTCTGTCGCGAGCCTTGGTGAACAACATGGTCGTCGGGGTCACCGAAGGCTTCGCCAAGGAACTCGAGATCGTCGGCGTCGGTTACCGCGCCGAGCTGAAGGGACCGTCGGCGATCCGCCTCAACCTCGGTTTCTCGCACCCGGTCGACGTGGCCGCCCCCGAGGGCGTCACCTTCGAGGTTCCGGTCCAGACCCGCATCATCATCAAGGGCATCGACAAGGAAGCGGTGGGTCAGGTGGCCGCCAACATCCGTTCGATCCGCAAGCCCGAGCCCTACAAGGGCAAGGGAGTCCGCTACCTCAACGAGCGCATCCTCCGCAAGGCCGGTAAGGCCGGCAAGAAGTGACCGGCGTCCGAAAGATCAATAGGAACACGAAATGACCAAGATCAGCAAAGAACGTCGCGAGAGCCGGCTCATCCGGCACAACCGCGTGCGCAAGAAGATCCACGGCACCGCCGAGCGTCCGCGCTTGTCGCTGTATCGCTCGAACAAGCACATCATGTTGCAGGTGATCGACGACGACCTCGGCGTCACCATCGCGTCGGCCTCGTCGAACGAGCCGACCTTGCGCCCCGCCGGTGGTAGCACCGTCGACGCCGCCAAGGCGCTGGGCAAGACCGTGGCCGAGCGGGCCAAGGCCGCCGGCGTGAGCAAAGTCGTGTTCGACCGCGGTGGTTACCTCTATCACGGTCGCGTTGCCGCGGTCGCCGAAGCCGCTCGTGAAGCCGGACTGGAGTTCTGATGACGAACAACCCGAACAATCCGAACCCGCGTCAGGGTGATCGTGGCCCGGGCAACCCGCGCCAAGGCGATCGTCCCGGCCCCGGTCAGGGCAACACGCCCGACGGCGGACGCGAGTCGCGCGTGATCCACATCAACCGCGTGGCCAAGGTGGTCAAGGGCGGTCGTCGCTTCTCGTTCACCGCGCTCGTCGTGGTCGGCGATGGCAACGGTCGCGTCGGTCTCGGCTACGGCAAGGCCAAGGAAGTTCCCTTGGCCATCCAAAAGGGCACCGAGGACGCCAAGCGCAACATGTTCTCGGTCCCGATGGCCGGAGCGACCATCACCCACCCGATCATCGGCATCCTCGGAGCCGGTCGCGTCATGCTGAAGCCCGCCGCGCCCGGTACCGGCGTCATCGCCGGTGGTGCCGCTCGCATCATCCTCGAGGAAGCCGGCATCCACGACGTGCTCGCCAAGTCGCTCGGCTCGTCGAACGCGATCAACGTCGCTCGCGCCACCATCAACGGACTGCAGAGTCTGCAGCGTCCCGACGAAGTGGCCGCGCGTCGCGGGATCCCCGCCGATTCGTTCGTCCCCAAGGGACTGTTGAAGGCCTACACCGACACCAAGAAGTCGATCGCGGCCGGAGAGGCTCACTGATCATGGCTACGTACAAGACCGTCGTGCACACCGGACCGATGATCACCGTCACCCAGGTGAAGTCGTCCACTCACGCCAAGCCCAAGAGTCGTGGCACCCTTCGTGCGCTCGGACTCGGTCGCATCGGAAAGTCCAACGTGCTTCCCGATCGCCCCGAGATCCGCGGCATGATCGCCCGCGTCCCCCATCTGGTCGAGGTTTCCCCGGCCACGTCCAAGGAGAGCTGACCCATGCGCGTCGACGAACTAGCACCGGCACCGGGCTCGACCCATCGCAAGAAGCGGCTCGCCCGCGGTATCGGCGGCAAGGGCGGCAAGACCGCCGGCCGTGGAACCAAGGGTCAGCACTCGCGTGGTCGCGGAAAGGTCGCTCGCGGCTTCGAAGGTGGCCAGATGCCGCTGAAGCAGCGCGTGCCGAAGTTGAAGGGCTTCAACAACCCGTTCCGCATCGAGTACCAGGCCGTCAACCTCGACACCATCAACGAACTCGACGAGGCCGTCGTCACCCCCGAGGTGCTGTCGGCTCGTGGTGTCCTGCACAAGGACGTGTTCGTGAAGGTGCTCGCTCGCGGACAAGTCACCCGCAAGGTCGACGTGTCGGCGCACGCCGTGTCGAAGGCGGCCCAGTCCGCCATCGAAGCGGCCGGTGGTTCGGTCACGATCATTCCGCTCCCGTACAAGGTGCGCCCGGCTGCCAACGGCAACCAGTTCACCAACCGCTGATCCGGTCGGCCCCCGATCGACGACCACCGCTAGACCCGAGGAGTACACGTGCTGTCGAACCTGAAGAACATCTTCAAGGTGCCGGACCTGCGGAACAAGATCTTGTTCACGGTCATGATGGTCGTGCTGTATCGCGTCGGCGCGCACGTCCGAGTTCCGGGTATCGACGATCAAGCGGTTCGTCAGTTGCGTGAGTCGGCGCGTCAGCAGGGTGCGCTCGGCTTTCTCAACTTGTTCTCGGGCGGAGCGTTCTCGTCGTTCGCCATCTTCGCGCTCGGCATCATGCCCTACATCACCTCCAGCATCATCATGCAGGTGCTCACGGTGGTCATCCCGAAGTTGGAGCAGTGGCAACAAGAAGGTGCGGTCGGCCAGCGCAAGATCACGCAGTGGACGCGCTACGTGGCCATCGCCATCGCCTTGCTGCAGGCCGCTGGTCTCACTTTCATCTTCGGACAAGGTCGGGGCTCGGCGTTCTTCACGGCCTCGGCGAATGCCCCCGACATCGTGTTGTTGCCCGATGGCATGTGGCCCCGGGGCTTGTTGGTGATCATCAGCTTGGTGGCCGGAACGGCCCTCTTGATGTGGATGGGCGAACTCATCAGCCAGCGTGGCATCGGCAACGGAATGAGCATCCTGATCTTCGCCTCGGTGGTCAGTTCTCTTCCGTTCAGCTACTACTCCATCCTGCAGAGCAAGAAGTGGGTCGTCTTCGGAATCCTGGTGGCCATCTCCATCGGAATCCTCATCGCGGTGGTGCGCGTCGAACTGGGTCAACGCCGTATCCCGGTGCAGTTCGCCAAGCGGGTGGTCGGTCGTCGCATGTACGGCGGTCAGAGCACGTACATCCCGTTGAAGGTCAACCAGGCCGGCGTGGTCCCGATCATCTTCGCCAGCTCCGTCATGTTGTTGCCGGTGCTCGTGACCAACGTGATCGGTAGCGACAGCGGATGGCGTCGCACGGTTACCGAGTGGGTCGACCGCAACCTGGTCTCGTCGCAAGGGCTCCTGTACATCGTCTCGTTCGCGATCCTGATCATCGCTTTCGCCTATTTCTACAACTCGATCGCTTTCGATCCCGTCCGTCAGGCCGATCAGATCCGTCGTCAGGGTGGGTTCATCCCGGGCATTCGTCCCGGACCGCAGACCGAGCGCTATCTGGCCAAGACCGTGAATCGCATCACGCTTCCCGGTGCGTTGTTCGTGGCCTTCATCGCGATCCTGCCCTACATCGTGTTGTGGGTGGGTGACGTGCAGTCGTTCCCCTTCGCGGGCACCACCGTGCTGATCGCCGTCGGTGTCGCACTCGAGTTGATGCGTCAGGTCGACAGTCAGTTGATGCTGCGCAATTACGAGGGATTCTTGAAGTAATCCGATGATCACGGGTGTCCGCCTGATCATCATCGGCCGTCAGGGTGCCGGCAAGGGAACGCAATGTCTGCGTATGTCCCGCCACTTCGTGGTGCCCCACATCTCCACCGGTGACATGTTGCGGGCCGCCGTCCGTGAGGGCACCGAACTCGGTCGCATGGCGCGGCAGGTCATCGAGGCCGGACAATTGGTGGGCGACGAGATCATGATCGGGTTGGTGGACCAGCGCCTGCAGCAAGACGACGCCCGCAGTCGCGGTTACATCCTCGACGGATTCCCCCGAACGGTGGCCCAAGCCGAGGCCCTCGACCGCATCTCGGTGGATCGCCCCATCGACGCCGTCATCGACATCGACGTGCCGCGCGACATGGTGATCGCGCGCATCTCGTCGCGACGCACCTGTCGTGACTGCGGCGCCAACTACACGGCCAAGGGTGACGAGCACAGCCCGTGGATCTGCGATTCGTGCGGGGGAGACGTGGTGCAGCGCGCCGACGACACCCCGAGCGCCATCAACCAACGTCTGGATCTGTACGAGAGCCAGACCAGTCCCTTGCTCGACTATTACGGTCGCCAGGGTCGCCTGACCGTCGTCGACGGCTCGGCCTCTCCCGATGAGGTCTTCGCCCGTCTCACGTCGGCCGTCGACGCCGCCCGGCGCCCCTCGTGATCGCCCCTGTGGATAACCGCGTTCGGCTCGGGTCATGCACCGGGAAGGCCCGGGTTCGGTCGTCGGCTCCGACGGTCCCGGTCGCCCCGGCGGACCGCGAAGTTTCCCCGATCGGCCGATTGGGGAGTGTCGGTCGCGCCGGTAGCATTGCCCCTCGGCCCAACGGCCGGTGCTGCGCGCGTCCTCGTGTCTCGTCGCAGTTCGTCAACCCCGCCTACAAGGAGGCAGTTCTGCCCAAGCCCAAAGACGACGCCATCTTGCTGGAAGGCACCATCCTCGAATCCCTGCCGAACGCGATGTTTCGGGTGGAGTTGGAGAACGGCCACAAGGTGTTGGCGCACATCTCCGGAAAGATGCGGATGAACTACATCCGAATTCTTCCCGGCGACAAGGTGCAAGTGGAACTCACTCCGTACGACCTCACCCGAGGTCGCATCACGTATCGCTACAAGTGAGAAACAAGAGTGTGAGACGGCCATGAAGGTCAAGCCCAGTGTCAAGAAGATCTGCGAGAAGTGCAAGGTGATCCGTCGTCACGGTCGTGTGATGGTCATCTGCGAGAACCCGCGTCACAAGCAGCGTCAAGGCTGAGAAGGAAGCAAGGAAACGTTCATGGCCCGTATTTCCGGCGTTGACATCCCCCGCGAGAAGCGGTTGGAGATTTCGCTCACGTACATCTTCGGCATCGGCAAGCCCACGGCTCAGCGCATGTGCGCCGATCTCGGCATCGACCCCAACACCCGCGTTCGTGATCTCACCGATGACGAAGTGAACAAGCTCCGCGGTTGGGTCGATCAGAACATCACCGTCGAGGGCGACCTGCGCCGCGAAGTGCAGACCGACATCAAGCGCAAGATCGAGATCGGCTGCCTGCAGGGCGTCCGCCATCGCAAGGGCCTGCCGGTGCGCGGCCAGCGAACCCACACCAATGCTCGTACCCGCAAGGGCCCGAAGAAGACCGTCGCCAACAAGAAGAAGGCAGTGAGGAAGTAATCATGGCGAAGCCGAAGCCGGGCGGACGCCGCCCCCGTAAGCGCGAACGCAAGAACGTTGCCGTTGGTGTGTGCCACATCAAGTGCTCGTTCAACAACACCATCGTCAGCATCACCGACACCGAGGGCAACGTCCTGTCGTGGGCCTCGGGTGGTGGAGTCGGATTCAAGGGTTCGCGCAAGAGCACCCCGTTCGCCGCGCAGCTCGCCGCCGAGAAGGCCGCCAAGCTCGCCTTCGAGCAGGGCATGCGTCGGGTCGAAGTGCACGCCAAGGGCCCCGGCTCGGGCCGTGACACCGCCATTCGTTCGTTGCAGAACACCGGCATCGAAGTGACCGGCATCAAGGACGTCACCCCCGTGCCCCACAACGGTTGCAAGTTGCCCAAGCGGAAGAGGAACTAAGAGATGGCCCGTTACACCGGTCCCAAGGTGCGCCTGTCGCGCCGCTTGAACACCAACTTGTTCGACAACGAGAAGGGTCGCAAGGCCCTCGAGCGCCGTCCTTTCCCGCCGGGCCAGCACGGTCGCACCCGTCGTCGTTCGGCGGGCAGCGAGTACCTCGCTCAGCTCCAGGAAAAGCAGAAGGCCAAGTACATCTACGGCGTCCTCGAGCGGCAGTTCCGCAAGACCTACGAAGAGGCCAACCGTCTCGCCGGTCCGACCGGTGAGAATCTTCTGCGTCTGCTCGAGCTGCGTCTCGACAACGTGGTGTACCGCGCCGGCTTCGCCAGCACGCGTCCGCAGGCTCGTCAATTCGTCAGCCATGGCCTCATCCTGGTCAACGGCAAGCGCCTGAACATCCCGAGCGCCCGCGTCAAGAAGGGCGATGTCATCAGCTTGTCGACCAAGGCTCGCGACATGATCGTCATTCAGCACAACGTCGACACGCTCGACCGCTCCATCGTGGGCTGGCTCGAAGGTGGCGACGGCGGCAAGCAGGTCACGGTTCGCACCGAGCCGGCGCGCGAGCACATCGACGTGCCCGTGCGCGAACAGCTCATCGTCGAGCTCTACTCGAAGTAATCCAACCCAGCCAGTCCCCAACACCCGACGAACGGAAGAGACACATGCTCGTCATCCAGCGCCCCACAGTCGAAACCGAGAACGAGGAGTCGAGCAATCGGCAGTCGTTCTCCGTCGGCCCGCTCGAGCCCGGCTTCGGCCACACCATCGGCAACTCGCTGCGTCGAGTTCTGCTGTCGTCCATCCCGGGCGCCGCGATCACCATGGTGAAGTTCGACGAGGCCCTGCACGAGTTCGACACCATCCCCGGTGTCACCGAGGACGTCACCGACATCATCTTGAATCTCAAGGACGTCGTGCTCACCTCGGCCGCCGACGAGCCGGTCACCATTCGCGTCGACGTGCGTGGTCCCGCGGTCATCACGGCCGGTGACATCCGTTGCCCCGCCGAGGTCGAGATCCTGAACAAGGACCTCGTCATCGCCACGGTGAACGACAAGGGCCGCTTGGCCGTGGACCTCACGGTCGAGCAGGGTCGCGGCTATCTCAGCAGCGATCGTGGTTCGGGCAACGGCACCATCGGCGTCATCCCGATCGACGCCATCTTCTCGCCCGTGCGTCGCGTCATGTTCGACGTGCAGCCGACGCGCGTCGAGCAGAGCACCAACTACGACAAGCTCGTGATCGACATCGAGACCGACGGCACGATCACCCCGCGCGAGGCCCTGGCCTCGGCCGGCGCCACGTTGCGCTCGTTGGTGGATCTGGTGGCCAATCTGTCCGACGAGCCCAAGGGTCTCGAGTTGGGCGAGGTCATCCAGGCCGGTGCGACCAGCCCGGATCTCGACATCGCCATCGAGGACCTCGACCTGTCCGAGCGCCCCCGCAACTGCCTGAAGCGCGCCCAGGTGAACACCATCGGCGAGTTGCTCAGCAAGACCGAGGACGACCTCCTCAACATCACCAACTTCGGCCAGAAGAGCCTCGACGAGGTCAAGCAGAAGCTCGATGAGCGCGGCTTGTCCCTGCGCGGCTGACATTCACGAATCACAGACGAAAGAACATCACCATGCCCGCAACACCTCGCCGCGCCCGCAAGTTCGGTGGCAGCTCCGCTCACCAGAAGTTGATGATGGCCAACCTGGCCGCCTCGCTCATCGCCGCCGAGGCCATCGAGACGACCGAGGCCAAGGCCAAGGCACTGCGCCCCATCGCCGAGAAGCTCATCACCAAGGCCAAGAAGGCTCAGGATGGTGACGCCACCAGCATCCACCGCATCCGTCAGATCCAGGGTTACCTCGGTGACAAGGAGATGACCCACAAGTTGGTGTCCGAGGTCGCGCCGCGTTACCTCGAGCGCAACGGTGGTTACCTGCGCATCCTCAAGCTCGGACCGCGTCAGGGCGACAACGCGCCCATGGCGCGCATCGAACTCGTCTGATCGGTCGCCGACGACCCGTTCGTCGCCCGAACCCACCGAGGACAACCGAATGAACGTGAACGAGCCCGCCAACCGGCGGGCTCGTTTGTCGGTGGCCTACGACGGATCGCAGTTCCACGGGTTCGCCATGAACGACGGTGTGCGAACCGTGGCTGGTGCGTTGACCGACGCGCTGGCGCTCATCGTGCGTCGACCGGTCGAGATCACCGGAGCCGGCCGCACCGACGCCGGCGTGCACGCCTGGGATCAGGTGGTCAGTTGCGATCTGCCCGGCGACCTCGACATCGACGCGTTGCCGCGCCGTCTCACCAAGATGTGTGCTCCCGGCATCGTGGTGCGCGCCGCGGCATGGGCGCACGACCCCGAGTTCGATGCCCGGTTCTCGGCGTTGTGGCGTCGCTACCGCTACACGATCCTGAACGATCCCACGCCGGACCCCTTTCTCGCCCCCACGGTGTGGCACGTGGCCACGCCGCTGAACCTCGACCTCATGCGTTTGGGGTGCGATCCGTTGATGGGGGAGCACGATTTCTCGGCGTTTTGTCGCAAACCCAAGTTGAGCCGGGATCAGGTGGAGCGGGGAGACCCTGGCCCGAGCATGTTCCGACGGGTGACCGTGGCCCGATGGTCCGAGCATGCGAGCGACCATGGGGCGCGACTGTTGCGGTTCGAGATTCAGGCCAACGCGTTCTGCCATCAGATGGTCCGTTCCATCGTGGGCACCCTGGTCGACGTGGGCACGGGGAAGATGTCGCCGGGCGGCATTTCGGGGGTTCTGCGTTCCAAGGAACGCTCGGCCGCGGGCACGGTGGCACCCCCGCAAGGACTCACCCTCTGGGAGGTGGGGTACCCCGACGGCCCGGCCCCGAAATCGACCACGACCGAGGGGTGACAACCCGTGGCGAACGGTCGTTTTTCCCCTGTTTGCCCGTATCCTTCTCCGGTCCCCATCGGACCGGTCGTCCGGGGAAACGTTCGTGAAAGAAGCACCAATGAGCACCTATTCGCCAAAGGCCAGTGAGATCACCCGCGAGTGGCACATCCTCGATGCCGAGGGCATGATCCTCGGTCGTCTGTGCACCGAGGCCGCCCGTTTGCTGCGCGGCAAGCACAAGCCGACGTTCGCTCCGCACATCGACACCGGTGATCACGTGATCATCATCAACGTGGACAAGGTCGTGCTCACCTCGGGCAAGGCCGACACCCGCATGGTCTACAACTACTCGGGTTACCCCGGTGGCCTGAAGAGCGAGACCTTCGGAAACTTGCTCGCGCGTCGTCCCGACGAAGCCATCCGTGGTGCCGTGCGCGGCATGCTGCCCAAGGGCCCGCTCGGCCGTCAGATGATCAAGAAGTTGAAGGTCTACACCGGAGCCGAGCACCCGCACGGTGCGCAGAATCCGACCGTCCGCAACATCGACCACGCCAAAGCCCGCTGAACGAGTTCAAGGAAGACATCGCAATGAGCAAGCCTCTCACCCAGACCACCGGCCGTCGCAAGGAGTCGGTGGCTCGCGTTCGCGTGCGCCCCGGCACCGGCAAGTTCACCGTGAACGGCAAGCCGCTCGACGTCTACTTCTGCACCGCGACCCAGCAGAACTCGGCGATCGAAGCGCTCCGCGTCACCAACACCCTCGAGCAGTACGACGTGGACGCCACCATTCATGGCGGCGGAGTCACCGGTCAGTCCGGCGCGATGCGCATGGGCTTGGCCCGTTCGCTCGTCGAGATCGATCCGGAATCGCGCCCGGCCCTGAAGAAGGCCGGTCTTCTCACTCGTGACTCGCGTCGCAAGGAGAGCAAGAAGTACGGCCTCAAGAAGGCTCGTAAGGCGCCGCAGTACACGAAGCGCTGATCGCGGAATCAGATGTCGGGCGTCAGCAAGTCGCCCCATCCCGGCTTCGGCACCGACGGTGTGCGGGGTCAGGCGATCGTCGAGGTGTCACCTGAATACGTGATGGCTCTCGGCCGTGCCGTGGCTCGCGTTCTTCGACCGACTCGGGTCGTCCTCGGTCGAGATCCCCGTGTTTCCGGGCCCATTCTGGAAGCCGCGTTCTCCGCAGGTGCCTCCGCCGAGGGCGTGAGGGTCGAGGAATTCGGTGTCCTGCCCACGCCGGCGCTGGCCATGATCTCGCAACGCGAGGAGGTGCCGGCCGTCGTCATCACGGCCTCGCACAACAAGTACACCGACAACGGTGTGAAGGTCTTCGCCGCTGGTGGTCGCAAATTGCTCGATCATCAGGAACGCGCCATCGAAGCCGAGACGTGGCGCATCCTCGACGAGGGGACCGGCCCGATTCCGCGCGATCTTGAAGTGGGCGTGGTCATGCGACGTAGTGACGGCGTCACCATGTACGTCGATCATCTCGTCGAGATCTTCGGAGAGGGATCACTCGCCGGATTGCGGGTGGTCATCGACACGGCGAACGGAGCGATGAGCAAGGTCGCACCGTTGCTGTTGCAACGTCTCGGCGCCGACGTGATCACCATGAACGACGCGCCCGACGGCACGAACATCAACGACAAGTGCGGGGCCACGGCGCCGCAGGCGTTGTGCGACTTCATCAGCGGAACCGGAACGGGAATCTCGGTCGACATGGGTTTCGCGTTCGACGGCGACGGAGATCGGCTGATCGCCGTCGACGAGAACGGTCGGGTCGTCGACGGTGATCGATTGATCGCGTTGTCGGCGCTCGACCGGCGCGATGCCGGCACGCTCGCGGGCGACACCGTGGTCGTCACCGTGATGTCGAACCTGGGCTTCCACCGAGCCATGAGCGGGGCGGGTGTCACGGTGGTCACCACCGGCGTCGGTGATCGATTGGTGCTCGACGCCATGGAGACCGGTGGCTTCGTGCTGGGTGGCGAGCAGAGCGGACACATCATTCATCGTGATCTCGCCACGACCGGCGACGGTTTGCTGGCGGCGGTGGTGTTGGCCCGCATGATGCGTCGCCGTGGTGGGCGGTTCTCGAACGTCGCCTCGTCGGTGATGCACAGCTTGCCCCAGGTCCTGAAGAACGTGCGGGTGGCGCGCCGTCCCGATGACGTGGCCGGGTTGCTGTCCGCCGAGATCGCCGCCGAAGAGGCACAGTTGGGCGTCAACGGACGAGTGCTGGTGCGGTCATCGGGAACCGAGCCGGTGGTACGCGTGATGGTGGAGGCCGGAACCCCGGAACTGGCCGACGCCGTGGCCGAGCGCCTGGTGGCGGCGGCTCTCGACAAGTGCCGTTGACGCGCGGTCGAGCGTGCCTCCCGGCGGTTCGGACACCTCGGTAACCTGACCGTCATGTGCGGCATCATCGCGTTGAGCGCCCGACCCTTCACCAGGCCGGTCCCGAGTGCCACCGACATCCTGGCGCGCCTCGACGCCGCCGTGAACTGTGGATCCGACATCGTCGCGGCGACCACGCAGGTGGCGGCCGTGAACGAGTTGCTCAAGGGGGTCCCCGGGGTGATGGCCCTGGCCGGGAACCGGGAGTTGATCTCGGGCATCGAGTCCCGACTGGCCCGTCTCGACGCCACGATCGCCACCGCCGACACCGCTCTCGAGACCGCGAGTCTGGACCCCGAGCGGCTGGAGGCCGCCGCGGCCGAACTGATCGCGGCCCGCGACGCCGTGTGGTCGATCGGACGTGACCGCCTGCGCACCGCTCGCGCCGTGGCCGACCTGGCCGGTCGCGACGCCGGGGTGGCCACGTTGTCCGGCTACCTGATGATCCAGCAGGCCTTCGCCGCCATCGACCGCATGGAGGTTCGCGGACGCGACTCCGCGGGCATCCACGTCTTCGTGTGGGGCCACGGTCTCGGTGAATCCGATCTGCGCACGGCACTCGACGCGCGGGCCACCGACCCGCTCTTCCAGAGTGGTTCGGTGCGTTGGATCGACGGCGTGTTGTCGTTCGTGTACAAAGCGGCCGCCGAGATCGGCGAGCTCGGCGACAACACGAAGGTGATGCGTGACGCGGTGCGCACCGACGATCTGTTGCGCCGGGCGTTGTCACACCCGGGCGCCCGAACGTCCTTGGTGGGTCACACACGGTGGGCGAGCGTGGGCATCATCAGCGAACCGAACGCCCATCCGGTGAACAGCGAACGATCACTCGCCGACGCCGAACGGCCGTACGTCATCGCCGCGCTGAATGGTGACGTCGACAACCACGCCGATCTTCGCATCATGCACGGTCTTTCCTTCCCGGGCCAGATCACCACCGATGCCAAGGTGATCCCGGCCTTGGTCACCAAGCATCGTCAGGATTGTGGCGACACGCCCGAAGCGTTCCGGCGCACCGTGGCCTCCTTCGAAGGCTCGGTGGCCATCGCGGCCGCGGCCACCGACGATCCCGAGCGATTGTTGTTGGCCCTCCACGGAAGCGGACAGGGATTGTTCGTCGGTCTGGCCGAGGACCTCTTCATCGTGGCCAGTGAGCCGTACGGAGTGGTGGAGGAAACCAATCGCTATTTCAGGCTCGATGGTGAAGGGGCCGGCGCCGGCCAGATCGTCGTTCTCGACGGACGACGAGCCGGGGAACTCGATGGTGTGGAACGAATCGGTTACGACGGTTCCATGATTCCGGTCGACGATCGGACCTTGATCACCGCCGAAGTGACCACGCGCGACATCGATCGTGGCGACTCGCCGCACTTCCTGTTGAAGGAGATCGGCGAGGCGCCCGAGAGCTTCCGCAAGACCTTGCGTGGCAAGATCGTCGAGGTCGATGGTCGACTGGTCGCCACCGTCGGTGCTCGCTCGCTACCCGACGACATCCGCCGGCGCTTGGCCGACGGGACCATCGACAAGGTTCGCGTCATCGGCCAAGGAACGGCGGCCATCGCCGGCCGCAGCTGTGCCTCGGTCCTGGACGAACTGTGCGGGGGCGAACTCGACGTCGACCCGATCACCGCCACCGAACTGAGCGGATTCAATCTGCGCCTCGACATGTCGGACACTCTGATCGTGGCCGTGAGCCAGAGTGGCACCACCACCGACACCAATCGCACCGTCGATCTCGCGCGGGGCCGTGGGGCCGCGGTGATCGCCATCGTGAACCGTCGGGGGAGCGATCTGTGCGAGAAGTCCGACGGGGTGCTGTTCACCAGCGACGGACGCGACGTCGAGATGAGCGTGGCCTCCACCAAGGCGTTCTACGCCCAGGTCGCCGCCGGAGTCCTCTTGGCGTGCGCCATCAGTGAGGCCGCCGGTGTCGGTTCCGACCAACGACGTCACGATTTGTTGGCGGCCCTGCGCACCGTGCCCGACGCGATGCGAGCGGTCATCGCTCGTCGTGGAGCCGTCGCCGACATCGCGCGACGATACGCGCCGTCGAAGCGTTATTGGGCCGTCGTCGGTAACGGGCCCAACGCCATCGCGGCCAACGAGGTGCGCATCAAGTTGAGCGAACTCTGTTACAAGAGCATCTCCTGCGACGTCACCGAGGACAAGAAGCACATCGACCTGTCCTGCGAGCCGTTGATCCTGGTGTGCGCCTCGGGTCTGGTCGGCAGCACCGCCGACGACGTGGCCAAGGAGATCGCGATCTACCGGGCGCACAAGGCCACTCCCATCGTGGTGGCCAACGAGTCCGAGTCGCGTTTCGACGCGGCCCACGCGGTGATCACCGTGCCCGACATCGATCCCAGCCTGGCCTTCATTCTCAGCGCCATGGCGGGCCACTTGTTCGGTTATGAGGCGGCTTTGGCCATCGACGAGTTGGCGCGTCCGCTGCGCGAGGCCCGTGAGATCGTGGAACACGCAGTGGTGTCGCGTGCCGAGGCCGAACAGGTCGTGGCGGCGGTTCGGTCCGGTGTGCGCCCGATGGCCGAGCGCTTCCAGGACGTGTTGCGTTCGGGCTCCTACGACGGTCATCTGGAAGCCAGCACCGCGGTTCGCGTCGCCACCATGCTGCGCGTGATCCTCGACGCGTCTCCGGTGGAAGCGCACCAGAACGAGACCGGGAAAGTGGGTTCACCGTCGGCGCTCATCGACGACCTGACCATGGCGCTCACGCGCGCCATCGAGGAACTCACGCGTCCGGTGGACGCCATCAAGCATCAGGCCAAGACGGTGACGGTCGGTATCAGTCGCAGCGACGAGGGCATCATGGATCGGGCTCTCGTGCGCGAGGTGCTGGCCACCGGTGCCGGTCGCGACGTGTTGTCGTATCGCACCCTGAAGGTTCTGGCCGATCTCGATCCGGCCGTGGAAGCGGTGGTTGGTTTCACCCGCTATTCGATCGAGGGAGATCCGAGCACCTCGAACGCGTCGATCGCCGTCGTCGACCGGGGTGGTTTGTCGCGCGACGTTCCGAGCCGTGTCGATCGCAATCCGTCACTGGTGGGAACCAAGCGTCGGGTGGCGAACGAGCGCGAGGTCCTGGTGGCCCGGGGACGCGGTGACGGACGGACCGTGATCTTCGTCCCGGAGGTGAAGTCCGGTCAGACGGTGGGCATCACCCTCGTGCACGTGCGTTTCCACGATCGCTTGTCGGCTCCCGTCATGCGCACGGTGCTCCAGGGGTACGACCGACGCTACGACCGATTGGTGGACTGGGTGAGTGAGACCGAGGGCGAGATGCGCGACGACCTGCTCGCGGAGATTCCCGTCGCCGATCTTCTGATCGTGCCCATCAGCGACATGGCCGATCGTTGGCGACGACCGGCATGATCCGCGGCATCGGCGTCGATGCCGTCGACGTCGAACGCTTCCGAACCGCATTGACCCGCACGCCATCCATGCGGGATCGACTTTTCACGACCATCGAGTTGTCGCAGTTGGCCGAACGGGCGGACCATGTTCCGTCGTTGGCCGCGCGTTTCGCCGCCCGCGAGGCGACCATGAAGGCGATGGGTGTCGGATTGGGAGCTTTCGGATTCCACGACGTGTGGGTCGAGCGCGAACCGTCGGGATCCCCGATCCTGCGGGTGGCGGGGACCGCGTTGGAATTGGCGCAAGGTCGGGGGATCGGTGCGTGGCATCTGTCCCTCACCCACACCGACTCCACGGCGATCGCCTACGTCATCGCAACGGACTGACGCGAAGCGTACGATTCAGCCATGCGGCCCGTGCTCACCCCGAAGCAGATGCGCGTGCTCGATGCCGAGGCCGTCATCGACGGCACCTCGATGGACACCTTGATCGCTCGGGCCGGCGCGGCGGTGGCTCGCGCCGCCAAGCGCATGATGGGCGGACTGTACGGGCGCACCGTGGTGGTCGTCACCGGCAAGGGGAACAACGGCGCCGACGGTCGCGTGACGGGGCGGCTTCTGGCCGATCAGGGCGTGCGGGTGATCGTGCTCGATGCCGATCGCATGCCTCCCCGTCTGCCGGTGTGCGATCTGATCATCGACGCCGCGTACGGAACGGGCTTTCGGGGCGACTGGAATCCTCCGTCGAACAACGGTGTTCCGGTACTGGCCGTCGACGTGCCCAGTGGTCTCGATGGTCTCACGGGCCTGTCGTCACCCGGTGCGTGGCACGCCGATCGCACCGTGACCTTCGTGGCGCTGAAGCCGGGCCTGTTGCTCGGATCGGGACCGGCGCTGAGTGGCGAGGTGGAACTGGCCGACATCGGCATCGTGCTCGGAATGGGCAACGTCGACATCAACGAGGTGGAGGCGTCCGATGTCGGATGCTGGTTGCCCCGCCGCGCACCGGATTCCCACAAGTGGAAGTCCGCGGTCTTCTCGTTGGCGGGAAGTGCCGGAATGATGGGAGCGGCGAATCTTTGTGCTTCGGCGGCCATGCGGTCGGGAGCGGGAATCGTGCACGCGGCCTCGCCGGGCATCGTGAGCGATCGCACGACCCCCATCGAGGTCGTGCGCAAGTCGTTGCCCATGTTGGATTGGTCGAGCGACATCCTCGCCGACGTCAACGGAGAGAACGCTCGCTTCAAGTCGATGGTCGTCGGCCCCGGTCTCGGCCGCGACGACGGCACGGTCGCCGAGACCCGCAAGGTCATCTCCGGGTCGAACGTGCCGATGGTGATCGATGGTGACGGTCTCTTCGCCGTGGCCTGGGGTGGAGACGGTGCGCGTGACATCGTGCGGTCGCGCGGTGCCGGGACCGTGTTGACGCCGCACGACGGCGAGTTCACCAACCTTCTCGGTTACCCACCGTCGCACGATCGCGTCGCCAGCGCCCGTCGATTGGCGACCGACACCAATTGCGTGTGCCTGTTGAAGGGCACGACCACGGTGGTGGCCGAACCGTCCGGACAGGTGCTCATCGTCTCCAACGGCGATCAACGTCTCGCCACCGCCGGCACCGGTGACGTGCTGGCGGGAATCATCGGCGCCCTGCTCGCCCAAGGGATGCACCCGTTCCGCGCCGCCGCCAGTGGGGCATTCCTGCACGCGCGTGCGGCCTCGTTGTTCCCCGCCGACGAGGGCATGGTCGCTTCCGACCTCTTGGACCTGCTGCCCCGGGCCATCACCGAAGTGCGGATGACGTGAGCGGTCGCGTCTCCCGCGTCGTTGTCGATCTCGACGCGATTCGTCACAACGTTCGGCGACTGATCGAGACCTCCTCCCCGGCTCGGGTGATGGTGGTGGTGAAGGCGAACGGATACGGCCACGGAGCCGTGAGGGTGGCCGAGGCGGCTCTCGAAGCCGGCGCGCACGGGCTGTGTGTGGCGCTCGTGCAAGAAGGCGTGGAACTGCGTCGCGCGGGAATCGAGGCGCCGATCCTCGTGTTGTCCGAGCAACCGCGCGATCAGGTGGGCGAACTGGTGGCCCATGGCCTCATCGCCACCGCGTACACGGTGGCGTTCATCGACGCCTTGGCCGACGAAGCGCGACGCCGTGACGTGGTGGGCCAGGAGGTCCATCTGAAGGTGGACACCGGGATGAACCGGGTGGGCGCGCGGCCCGATGCGGTCGTCGAATTGGGTGGTCGGGTGCTCGCGCGCTCGCCACAACTGTCGCTCGGAGGGGTGTTCACCCATCTCGCGTGCGCCGACGACGTCGCCTCTCCGGTCACGGCGGATCAGATCCGTCGTTTCGACGCCGTCATCGACGACCTCCGCCATGCCGGTGTCGATCCGGGCTGGCTGCATCTCGCGAACTCGGCGGGGGCCATCGCGCACTCGGACGCGCGCCGGGACATGGTGCGTGTCGGCATCGCGATGTACGGCATCGCACCCGATCCTTCGATGGACGCGATGTGCGCGACTCTTCGTCCCGCTCTCGGTTTGGTGTCCAGGGTGTCGTTCGTGAAGACGGTGAACGCCGGCGAATCGATCTCGTACGGACATCGGCATCGTTTCGACCGAACCACGGACGTGGCCACGGTTCCCATCGGTTACGCCGATGGCGTTCCGCGCCGTCTGTCGGCGGTCGGGGGAGAGGTGTTGATCGGCGGACGGCGTCGCCCGATCGTCGGTGTCGTCACCATGGATCAACTGATGGTCGACATGGGTGACGACCGATGCGCGATCGGTGACGAGGTGGTGTTGATCGGCCGTCAGGGTGACGAGGTCGTCACCGCGAACGACTGGGGGACGGCCTTGGGCACGATCGGGTACGAGATCGTGTGCGCGCTGTCGGCGCGATTACCGCGTGACTACTCTGGCGAGACCCCGAGCGACTCTCAGTAACCGCAGAGCTCGAGTTGGTTGTCGCGCAGCGCTTTGCGCATGTCGACCGGACCGAGGTCGAGGAAGTCGCCCACCCATTTGCCCGGCGTGGACAGTCCCTCGGGATGCGGCCAGTCGGAGCCCAGCAGGATGCGGTCGGCACCGTGCACGTCGCGCAGGTGGCTGATGTTGTCCTCGTAGAACGGGGCCACCCACACGTGCTCACGGAACGACTCGTTGGGATTGCGCTTGAACAATTGCGGGGTCTTGCCGAAAGCGACGCGCAGGCGACGGTGCAATTCGGGCACCCAGGCCGAGCCGAGTTCGAGCGTGGCCACCTTCAACTTCGGGTGGCGATCGAACAAACCGTGACAGATCATGGCGGCCATCATGTCGAAGATCGGTCGCTCGGTGCCCACGGCCAACACCTCGGTGAGCGGGGACGACTTCATGCCCATGTACTTGGTGGGCTCGCCCCAGTCACCGAGATACTTGTTGTATCCGGCGTCGCCGGCGTGAATGGCCACGATGATGCCGGCCTCGGCGATCTTGGCCCAGATGCGATCGAAGCGAACGTCAGCCGGTGACGGCGGACGACCGTACGGGTTACCCACCGGGCCGGCGCGCATGATGATCATCTTGGTGCCGATCTCCATGACGCGGTCGAGTTCCTTCTCGGCGAGGTCGGCGTCCATCAGCGAGATCATCGGACCGGTGAGAATGCGACCGTCACGGTCGTAGCCCCAGTCGTCCTGCAACCACTTGTTGTACGCGGTGAAGACCGCCATGCCCGACTCGGGATCTTCTTGCAGCATCTCCTCGATGCCCAGTCCGAGGCTGGGAATCAGCCACGCCAGTTGCACGCCTTGCTCGTCGAGCCGCGCGATGCGGGCCTCGCGATTCTGGTACTCGGGCTGGATGGGCTG
Source organism: Ilumatobacteraceae bacterium (assembly GCA_021298195.1). Taxonomy (GTDB): domain Bacteria; phylum Actinomycetota; class Acidimicrobiia; order Acidimicrobiales; family Ilumatobacteraceae; genus Casp-actino8. Next base: position 16,082 of record JAJTEQ010000008.1, on the reverse strand, counting down.
CATGGTGATCATGTCGCGCAATTCCATGCCGCTGTGATTCTCGGCGCGGAAGTAGGTCTCGAGGGTGCCCGGAGCGCCGACCGGGTTGTAGGTGGGGTTCGGAACGACGGTGAGCTGCTTGGCATTGATCATCACCGAGGTGCGACCCTCGACGTCGATCCACTTCACGACGTTCTTGAACTTCTTGTCGAGATGTCGGGTGAGGCAATCCTTGGCCTCGTAGTAGTGCTGGTCGGCGTCGCAGAGCGCGTAGTCGATGTCGGCGTCGGCGGGGCGCAGCGGGGATTCAAGAGCGGTCATGGTTCCTCCTCGGACGACTTGACACTACCGTCAATTCTGTCCCCTGTCCATGCGGAGATTCCGGAGCATCCGTCCGCTCGGGTACCGTCGGGGCATGTCGAAAGCCCTGGAACGGTTGCGAGTGACGGTGGACCCGGCCCACACGGTGGTGATCACCAACGAGTTGCAAAAGGGCATCGTGGGCGACGAGGCCATTCTGGCCGCGTTGCCGGTGGCGGTTCGCGAGGCGGGCATCCTGCCCGTGGCCGGCCGGGTCTGTGCCGCCGCTCGGGCCCGGGGCGTCCGCGTCCTTCACGCCGTCGTCGAGGAACGCTTCGACGGGGCCGGTCAGTCTCTGAACTGTCGCATCTTCGCTCTCGGGGCCAAGCGACGCGCCGAGGTCGGGTACGGCCCGATCGACGCCGGTCGTCCCGGAGCCGAGATCGTGGACGAGCTCGACGTTCAGCCGGTCGACATCAAGATGAGTCGTATCCACGGCATGACCGCGTTCACCGGCACCGAATTGGACGCCGTGGTGCGCAACCTCGGCGGTCGCACGGTGGTGATCATGGGCGTCAGCGTGAACCTGGGCGTGCTCGGTACGGCGCTGAGTGCCTGCGATCTGGGCTATCAGGTCGTGATCGTTCGCGACGCGGTGTGCGGCATTCCGAAGGAGTACGCCGACGCCGTGTTGGAGAACTCGTTGTCGATGATCGCCACCATCGTCGATGCCGACGAGTTGATCGCCGCCTGGTCCTGACGTCGTGTTCGTGAGGTCCGGTATCAGTTGATGTCGGACATCTTGGTCCGCGGCGTCGCCTTGGCGAGCAAACCGCGGATCACCGCGTCCATCTCGTGCGGGTCGAGCGGCGGGTTGGTGACGTGCGGTCCACGGATCCAGCCCTGCGCGATACCGAGCAAGCTGCCGTTGGACTCGATCACTTGTCCGGTGACGTCGGCCGATTGCGACGAGGCCAACCACGTGATGACCGGGGCGACCCATTCCGGTCCGAAGCGCTCGAGCATCTCGGGCGGCAGACCCAGGTCCTCGGTCAGACGGGTGAGTGCCCCGGGGGCCACCGCGTTGCAGGTGACGCCGTAACGCGCCAATTCCTCGGCGGCGATGAGCGTGAAGGTGGCGATACCGGCCTTGGCCGCGCCGTAGTTGCTCTGACCGGGGTTGCCGTACAGACCCGACACCGAGGTGGTGTTGATGATGCGACCGTCGTTCTTCAGGCCCTCCTTGGCACGGTTACGCCAGTACTCGGCGACGACGCGGCTGGAGGCCCACGTGCCCTTCAGGTGCACCTTGATGACCGAGTCCCATTCCTCCTCCGACATGGAGAACAACATGCGGTCGCGCAGGATGCCGGCATTGTTCACGACGACGTCGATGCCACCGAAGGTGTCGATCGCCAACTTCACCATCGCTTGTGCGTCGGCGTACGAGCTGGCGTCACCGAGGTGCGCCACCGCCTCGCCGCCGGCGGCCTTGATCTCGTCCACCACGTCCTGGGCGGGATTGCTGCCACCGCCGGCCGAACCGTCGCGCGCGCCACCGAAGTCGTTCACCACGACCTTGGCGCCCTCGGCGGCCAGCAACAGCGCGTACTCGCGACCGATTCCTCGTCCGGCGCCGGTCACGGCGCAAATTCGACCCTCACACATCTTGTTCTTCGTCATGGTCGAACCTTAGAGGGTGTGAATGCTCAGCCCCGAACCGCCGACCAAATGGTGAGCGCGGCGCGATCGACCACCACGTCGCGACGGGTGCGACCGCTGTAGAGGCTGCCGTAGGACCACAACCGCTCGAGCATGCTGATCATGGTGAGGCCGAACGTCTCGGGGTCGTCGATGGGTCGACCCGTCGCCTCGGCCAGTCGGCGCGAGAAATCCCGACACACGCGCAGGTGGCCCTTCATGCCGGCGACCCGAATCTCCTCGTCGTTCTGAGCCGCCTCGGTCCAGGCGAAAGCGAACGCACCGTGCACGTCGAGAAAGGCGAAGTACGCCGCCACCCACTCGTTCAGTCCCTTGCGGGTACGACCGAGACGACCCAGATCGACGATGAGGGATTCGGTGGCGCGCACGCTGTCGGCACCGACGGCCACCAACACGTCGCGTTTCGTGGGGAAGTAGGTGTAGATCGAACCCCGCGAGAGTTCGGCCACGCGGGCGATCTCGTCGATGGTGGTTCCGGCGTATCCGTTGGTGAGGAACACGCCCCGGGCGCTCTCGATGATCCGTTCGACCGTGCGTTGCGCCTTCGGGCCGAGGTCGTCGCCGCGGCGAATGGGAACATTGGTTGGGAAGCCGGCGTCGAGCGACTTGGAACGACGACTCATGACAGGCGTCGCCCGTCCCAGTAATCGCGTTGTTCGCAGATGCGATCGCCGACCAGGCTGCCGAACGACACGCCCGGGATGTCTCCGGGTCGCATCAACCACTCCATCGCGAACGAACGGCCGTCGCACACGTGGGAAACCAGTTCGAACCCCGCACCGGGGAACGAGTCGAAGGAGTATTCCGCGAAGCGTCGCATCTTCGCCCCGCCGGACGCGCCGTGTCCCATGGTCATGTCGCGAAAGACGATGTCGTCGGTGAAGAAGGTCATCAACGCGTCCACGTCACCGGCACCCCACGCGGCGAGATACCGTCGGAAGAACTCGCGATCGACCGTCATGATGCCACGTTCGTCCGTCATGACGTCATGTACGTCTCGGCGAATCCCTGGATGAATTCCGCCGAGGCCGGGTGCGAAGCCGATGGTCCGGCGATGGCCACGTGCGTGGTGCCGATGGCGGCGATGCGTCCGAGCAGATCCCGATGGCGCTCGACGTCGCGATCGAGATCGTGAATGGAATGATCGGAGTAGGGGATCATGACCGACAACGACTCGTAACGCTCACCGGCCAGGTCGCGCAACACCCCGAGCCGCTCGGCCACCTGTTCGGGTGTGCTGAGCACGGGCGAGCGCACGGTCGGCGAGATGGGGGCGTCACTCACGAGCGGCATCCAACCTTGACCGGTGGCGGCGATGCGTCGCAGGGTGAGCGTCGAGTTCCCTCCGATCCAGATCGGGATCGGTTGCTGAACGGGTCGGGGGCGACCGATGATGCCCCGGCAGTCGAAGTGCTTGCCCGTGAAATCGAACGGCTCACCGGACCAGTGGAGCGGCATCACGGTGAGAGCCTCGTCGAAGATCTCGTTGCGCTCGTCGAAGTCGACACCGACGGCGAAGTACTCGGCCTTCAGGTATCCGGTGCCGACACCGAGCACGAATCGCCCGTTCGACAACTTGTCGACGGTGGCGGCGGCCTTGGCCGTGATCATCGGGTTGCGGTACGGAAGCACCGAGATGTAGGTGATGAGTTGCAATCGCTCGGTCACCGCACCGACGTGGGCCAGGGCGACGAACGGGTCGAGACTCTGATGTCCGCCGGCCGCGAGCCACTTTGCCGACGGCGCGGGATGCTCGGTGAACGCGAACGCGTGCCAGCCCGCCGACTCGGCCCGCACGGCGAGTTCGCCGACGTCTCCGGCGTCGAGCATGTCGCCGTCGAGACCGTGGAAGTCGGGATATTGGAAGACGAATCTCATGGTCACCTCCTCGGGCGCGAACGACACGGACGACAACGAGACCCTAGTCAGTCGCCGACTCGTCGCCCAGCGGACCGTCGGTAGGCTCCACGCGTGATCTCCCTGCATTGCCGCTCGGTCGCCGACACGCACGGCGTCGCGTCGTCACTGGCGCAGTTGGCGCGCACCGGCGACGTGCTGATCCTCTCGGGGGACATGGGTTCGGGTAAGACGGCGTTCGCCCAAGGTTTCGCCGAAGCGCTCGGCGTCGACGAGCCGGTCACCAGTCCGACCTTCACGTTGGTGCACACCTACGACACCGGCCGCGTGAACCTGCACCACGCCGACCTCTATCGATTGGATCGCATGAGCGAGGTGGCCGACCTGGCCCTGGCCGAGCTGGTCGAGGGTGACGGCATCTTGTTGGTCGAATGGGGCGACCCGGCGGCCCCGCTGCTGGGTGACCACCTCGAGGTACGTATGCGACACGACGACATCGACGACGACGCGCGTTTCGTCACGGTGCGCGGTGTCGGACGGACGTGGGCCGCCCGTTGGGAACGTGTGGAAGCCGCCATCGCGACGTGGCGAGTGGACGACCCGTCGTGTTGATCCTCGGCATCGAGACCGCCACCGAGCGGGTGAGCGTGGCCATCGGCGGGCACGAGGGCGTGCTCGGCATGTTCGAAGTGACGCGCGGTCGGCGTCATGCCGAGACCCTGACCCCGGCCATCGACTTCGTGTGTCGTCAGGCCGACGTGACCCTGGACGAGATCTCGGTGGTGGCCGTCGACATGGGGCCGGGCCTGTTCACCGGCATGCGGGTCGGCTTGGCGTCGGCCAAGGCGATCGCTCAGGCGTTGCGCGTTCCGATGATCGCCATCTCCAGTCTCGACCTGCTGGCGTATCCGTTGCGACGCACCGACAAGGTGATCGCCGCGGTCATCGACGCGCGCAAGGGCGAGATCTTCTACGCGCTGTACCGACAGGTTCCCGGCGGAATCCAACGCGTCAGCGAACCAACCGCCGGTCGCGTGGACGATCTCGTCGCGGACCTGTTGGCACGGGGCCAGGAGGTGGTGTGCGTGGGCGACGGTGCCGTTCGTTACCACGAAGAGATCGCCGCCGGACATCGCGTGGAGATCGCCGAGCAGTTCTTCGCGTACCCCAGCTCGGCGCCACTGGTTCAACTGGCGCACGCCAAGGCACTGCGCGAGGAGTGGGTGAACCCGTGGGAGGTCGAGGCGTTGTACCTGCGCAAGCCCGACGCCGAGATCAACTGGTCCACCCGCAACGACGGAGCCGGGTCGTGAGCATCGTGTCGCGCCTCCTGAATCCGTCGGCGGAAGCCTCGGAGTCGTTCGAGATCGTGCCCATGCGGCGTCGTCACGTGAAGTCGATCCTCACCATCGAGGAACGCATCCACCCGAAGCCATGGACAGCCGGAGTGTTCAACAGCGAGATCGACCTGGCCCGACGCGGCGAACGTCATTACGTCGTCGGGACATTGGGTTCCGAGGTCGTGGCGTACGGCGGCCTGATGTTCGCGGTGGACGAGGCCCACGTCACCAACATCGCGGTGGCTCCCGAAGTGCAACGTCGGGGGTTCGCGCGCCGGATGTTGCTGCGGTTGGCGAACGTCGCCGTCGAACGAGGCTTCACCGCCCTCACGCTCGAGGTGCGCGTCAGCAACACCGCGGCGCAGGCGATGTACCGGCAGTTCGGCTTCGCCCCCGCGGGCATCCGGCAGCGCTACTACGAGAACACGGAGGACGCACTGGTGATGTGGGTCCACGACATCGATTCGCCCGAGTACCGAGCGCGTTTGAACGCGATCGCCGAGGACGACCGATGAGCACGACCGGCAAGCACCTGCGTCCCGTCGACGCCTCCACCGTCGTGTTGGCCATCGAGACCAGTTGCGACGAGACCGCCGCGTCGTTGGTGATGGGTGGAGTCGACGTTCTGTCGAGTGTGGTCAGCTCGCAGATCGATCTTCACGCGCAATACGGCGGTGTCGTCCCCGAGATCGCCGGTCGTGCTCATCTCGACCTGTTGAACCCGGTGGTGGCGCGCGCCATCGTGGAGTCGGGAGTGGACGAGACGCGCATCGACGCCGTCGCCGCCACGCACGGTCCCGGCCTCATCGGCGCTTTGCTGGTGGGAGTGTCGGCGGCCAAGTCGCTGGCGCTCACGTGGGACGTTCCGTACGTCGGTGTGAATCACCTCGAGGCCCACCTGTACGCCGGTTTGTTGGAGAAGCCCGAACTGGAACTGCCGTTGGTGGTGTTGTTGGTGTCGGGCGGCCACACGATGTTGATCGAGATGCGGAACCACGGTGAGTACCGATTGCTCGGTCGTACCATCGACGACGCCGCCGGCGAGGCCTTCGACAAGGTGGCACGTTTTCTCGATCTGGGTTATCCCGGTGGTCCGGCCGTCGACGCCATCGCTCGCGAGGGTGACGCGAACGCCATCGACTTCCCGCGTGCCATGCGCAACGACGGTCTCGATTTCAGCTTCAGCGGCCTGAAGACCTCGGTCATCAATTTCGTGCGCAAGAACCCCGCGGTGCGCACCGCCGACGTGGCCGCCTCGTTCCAAACCGCCGTGGTCGACGTGTTGGTGCACAAGGCGCGCCGAGCCGCCGAACAGGTGGGCGCCAAGGGCGTGGTGCTCGGCGGGGGAGTGGCGGCCAACTCCTTGTTGCGCGAGCGTTTCGCCGCGATGTGCGCCGAGGACGGGCGCGACTGCCTGGTGCCGAGTCGGGCGATGTGCACCGACAACGCCGCCATGATCGGCGCCGCCGCGTGGTACCGCTTGCGCAGTGACGGACCGACCGCGCTCGACACCGGGGCGTTCCCCAACCTCCGACTGCCCCTGATGGACGGCTCGTGGTGACGTCGGCGTTGCGCATCGGACCGTTGACCTTGCCGTCACCGGTGGTGTTGGCTCCCATGGCCGGGGTCACCAACGCACCGTTCCGTTCGTTGTGCCGTGAGTTCGCACCGGGCCTCTTGTACGTGAACGAGATGGTGATGGCCACCGCGCTGGTGCACGGCAGCGCCAAGACCGAACGCATGGTCACCTTCGCCCCCGGTGAGTCGCCGCGCAGCCTGCAGTTGTACGGAAGCGATCCGCGCATGTTGAGCGAGGCGATCAAGCGACTCGGTGGTGCCGGTGCGGTCGACCACATCGACATGAACTTCGGTTGCCCCGCGGCCAAGGTCACCCGCAAGGGCGGTGGCGCCGCGGTGCCGGCCAAGCCCAACTTGTTGCGGGCCATCATGACCGCGGCCGTCGAAGCGGCGACCCCGTTCGGAATTCCGGTCACCGCCAAGTTCCGCAAGGGAATCGACGACGACCTCATCACGTATCTCGACACCGGACGCATCGCCATGGACACCGGTATCGCCGCGGTGGCCCTGCACGCGCGCACGGCGCAACAGCACTACAGCGGTGAAGCCGACTGGGACGCCATCGCCGCTTTGAAGCAGGCGGTGCACTCCATTCCGGTGCTCGGCAACGGTGACATCTGGACCGCCGAGGACGCGTTGCGCATGGTGGAACACACCGGTTGCGACGGCGTGGTGGTGGGTCGCGGGTGCCTCGGGCGTCCGTGGTTGTTCGGTGATCTGGTGGACGCCTTCGCCGGTCGCGAGGTGGCACCTCCGCGTCGTCTGGGTTTCGTGGTCGACGTGATGAAGAGGCACGTGCGGGCCCTCGACGAACATTTCGGAGCCGATGCGTCCGGAAGTCCACGCGGGGTGCGCGACTTCCGCAAACACGTGTCGTGGTACCTCACCGGTTTCCCGGTGGGTGGCGACATTCGGCACCGTCTGGCCACCACCTCCACCGTGGACGAGGTGGATCGACTGCTCGACGAGATGTCGGACGTTCACGGATCGGAACTCGCGGTGGTCGATGGTGGTGAACGCATCCGACGCGGCAAGACCAGCGGGCCCATTCGAGTGGCGTTGCCCGACGGATATCTCGATCATCTCGACGACCTCACCGTCCCCTGCGACGACGACGTGATGGCGCTGTCCGGAGGCTGACGACGTGGCAACGACGCACGTGGTGCTGGGATCGGGTTCTCCACGACGTTTGGAGTTGTTGCGCGCGATCGGTGTGGAACCACGCGTGGTGTCGCCCGACATCGACGAGTCGGTGATGCCCGCCGAGTCGCCGGTGGACTACGTGCGACGTTTGGCCTCGGCCAAGTTGGACGCGGTGATGCGCGAGGTGGGTGCGGTGTCGGTGGGTGCGGTCGTCATCGCGGCCGACACCACGGTCGAGATCGACGGCGAGATCCTGGGCAAGCCCGTCGACGATGCCGACGCGATGGCCATGTTGATGCGCCTGCGCGGTCGGGAACACCGGGTGCACACCGGCTTCGCGGTGGCCGTCGCCGGGCCCGGTTGCCGAGGCGTGGACTGGGAGGGCCACGTGGAAGTGGTCTCGAGCACGGTGGAGTTCCGCGCGGTTCCCATCCCCGATCTGATCGCCTACGTGGACTCCGGAGAACCCCGCGACAAGGCCGGGGCCTACGCCATCCAGGGCGGGGCGGCCGGTTTCGTGGTGCGCGTGGACGGAGACATCGACGCCGTGATCGGGCTTCCGGTGGCGCGAGTCTCCGCCGTGGCCGCGTCGCTCGGGTCCCCCCTGACCTGACCTCACTCTCCCGATCTGGGTCGCGAAAGTGACCGAAACCGGTCACTTTCGCGACCCAGATCGCCGGGGGTTAGCACTCTCGGCTTCCGGTTGCTAACGCCCGAGCCCCACCTCTATCCTTGGCACTCGACCGACGGGAGTGCTAACGCCTCCCGGCGGTCGACATGACCAGAAACAACACACGCCAACGAAAGGCTCGACACCATGAACCTGAAGCCCCTCGATGACCGAATCGTGGTCCGGCCCAACGCAGCCGAGGAGCGCACCGCTTCCGGCCTCGTCATCCCCGACACCGCCAAGGAAAAGCCCCAGCAGGGTGAAGTCCTGGCCGTGGGCCCCGGCCGCTGGAGCGACGACGAAGGCAAGCACTTCGCTCTCGACGTGAAGGTCGGAGACACCGTCCTGTACAGCAAGTACGGCGGCACCGAGATCACCGCGGGCGGCGAGGATCTGCTCATCCTCACCAGCCGTGACGTCCTCGCCATCGTGGTCAAGTGAGGAACTGACCCATGTCCAAGATTCTGAAGTTCGACGAGGAGGCGCGTCGCGCACTCGAAGCCGGCGTCAACAAGCTGGCCGATGCCGTGCGCGTGACCCTCGGACCCAAGGGACGCAACGTCGTCCTCGACAAGAAGTTCGGTGCGCCCACCATCACCAACGACGGTGTGTCCATCGCCAAGGAAATCGAATTGGAAGACCCGTTCGAGAACATGGGCGCCCAGTTGGTGAAGGAAGTCGCCACCAAGACGAACGACGTCGCCGGTGACGGAACCACCACCGCCACCGTGCTCGCTCAGGCCATGGTTCACTTCGGTCTGCGCAACGTCACCGCCGGCGCCAATCCGATGGGCCTGAAGAAGGGCATCGAGAAGGCCATCGCCGCCGCGGTCGACAGCATCAAGGAGTTGGCCCAGAAGGTGGAGGACAAGGCGCAGATCGCCAGCGTCGCCACCATCTCGGCCGCGGACTCCGCCATCGGCAACGTCATCGCCGACGCCATCGACAAGGTGGGCAAGGACGGCGTGGTCACCGTGGAGGAGAGCAACACCTTCGGAATCGAGCTCGATTTCACCGAGGGAATGCTGTTCGACAAGGGCTACCTGTCGCCGTACTTCGTGACCGACGCCGAGCGTCAGGAAGCGGTGCTCGACGAGCCCTACATCCTGCTCTACGGCTCCAAGATCAGCACCGTGCAGTCGTTGCTGCCGGCCCTCGAGGCCGTCATGAAGACCGGCAAGGCGCTCATCATCATCGCCGAGGACATCGAGGGCGAGGCTCTGGCCACGCTCGTGGTGAACAAGATCCGCGGCACCTTCAACTCGGTGGCCGTCAAGGCGCCGGGCTTCGGTGACCGTCGCAAGGCGATGTTGCAGGACATGGCGGTGCTCACCGGCGGTCAGGTCATCAGCGAGGAAGTCGGTCTCAAGCTCGAGAACGTCACCCTCGATCTGTTGGGCCGCGCCAAGCGCGTCATCGTCACCAAGGACGAGACCACCATCGTCGACGGACACGGAGACAAGTCCGACGTCGAGGGTCGCATCAACCAGATCAAGGCCGAGATCGACAACACCGACTCGGACTGGGACCGTGAGAAGCTGCAGGAGCGCCTGGCCAAGCTGGCCGGCGGTGTGGCGCTCATCAAGGTCGGCGCCGCCACCGAGGTGGAGCTGAAGGAGAAGAAGCACCGCATCGAGGACGCCATCTCGGCCACCCGCGCCGCCATCGAGGAAGGCGTGGTGCCCGGAGGCGGAACCGCGCTTCTGCGGGCGCGCGCGTCGGTGAAGAAGGTCGTGGAGTCGCTGACCGGCGACGAGGCCACCGGTGCCCGCACCGTGTGGGAAGCCCTCGACGCTCCGGCCCGCAACATCGCCGACAACGCCGGCATGGAAGGCGCCCTCGTGGTGCAGCGCGTGGAAAGCGAGAAGGGCGCGATGGGCTTGAACGCCGCGACGGGTGAGTACATCGACCTCGTCAAGGCCGGCATCATCGACCCTGCCAAGGTGACCCGCGCCGCGTTGCAGAACGCCGGATCCATCGCGGCCCTGGTGCTGACCACCGAATGCCTCGTGGCCGACAAGCCCGAGAAGAACGGTGGCGCCGGCGGTGGCATGCCCGGCGGAATGGGTGGCATGGGCGGAATGCCCGGAATGATGTGACGAGTGGTGTGAACCACTTTCCACAGGAGTGATCGAAGGCCCCGGGGTTCGCCCCGGGGCCTTTGCTTTCCCCGCGCATGCGCCCTCGCGCACGGCTCGCGTCTCGTTAGTGTTCGCGTCATGGTGGCCGAGGGCAAGCGCGCGTTCTGGTTGCACCAAGCCGCCGAATACGTGGTGGGTGGCGCGTTGGTGGCCAGTGGTCTGCAGAGCATCGACCCGGTGGTTCCCACGGCGTTGGGTGCTCTCATCGTCATCAATGCCGCGGTGGCCGACGCGCCCCTGGCCGCGTTCCGCAAGGTGGGTCGTCGCACGCACCGCATCCTCGATTACATCCTCGTCGTCATCGCGTTGGCGGCCTGCGCGTTACCCGACCTCGAGACCAACACCCGACTCGTGCAGATCCTCGTGGTGGTGGTGTTCGTGGTGGTGGTGGCCCGCACGGATTACAGCGCGCCGTCCAAGAGGGGTGTCACCGACTCGTCACAGCGACCCGATGGTCGCGCCGACGAGATCGGTCGACTGGCCGGACGCACCGTGGGCACGTTGGCCGGTCGTGCGCGCGCCCGGATGAAGCAATCGGACGACGACTCCGCCTGAGCCACCTCGACGTCGCGCTCGTAGACTGATCCCATGGCATCCGACTTCGAACGACCCGCCCCCGACCTGGCCAAGATCATCGCGGCGTGGGAAGAGTGGGAGCGCGGCGAGCAGACGCCGGGCAAGGTGCTCACCTCCATGAAGACCGCCGGTTTGGCCGAGGTGTTGCAGCAACTGCAGGCGTCGGGCTGGAAGCCCACGACGGTCGCCTGACCTCTCGTCGTCGTGATGCGTCGATCATCGTGACCGCGCGTCGACCCGGTGGTCCGCAGTCGATCCCCGTTCCTCCGGCCTCGCGACCCGCGGGTGAACCGTTGTGGCGCGATCGTGACGCCGATTTCTCGTTGACGGCGGTGCTGCGCGCGTTGCGCGAGGGCGCGTCGTCGACCAAGGAACCGCGACCCGACGAGAAGGTGTCGGCGGTGTTGATGTTGCTGGCCGAGTCGGAGTCCGGAGCCGAGATCCTGCTGACCCGACGCTCGTCGAATCTCACCAACCATCGCGGCGAGATCAGCTTTCCCGGTGGTCGGGTGGACGCGGGCGAGAGCATCATCGAGGCCGCGCGCCGCGAAACGCACGAGGAGGTGGGCGTGCACCCCGACGTGGTGGAGGTGCACGGAACCCTGTCGCCCCTGTCGACCTTCGTGAGTCGCAGTTACATCGTGCCGGTGGTGGGAACGGTGGGCGAGCGCCCGTCACTGACCATCAGCAACGACGAGGTGGAGCGCGCGTTCTGGGTGCCGTTGCGCGAACTCGTGCGACCCGACACGTTCTCGTGGGAGTGGTGGTCGGTGCCCACGAGTAACGACGGTGAACGCCCCATGTTCTTCTTCCATCTGGACGACGAAACGGTGTGGGGCGCCACGGCGCGCATCCTGCACGAATTGCTGTGCCGCGTGCACGGCGTAAATCACTTGGATCTGCCCAACTGGTGAGGCACCATTCACGCATGGTGGTGCTGCGCGAGACCTTTCTCGAATCCGACATCGACTGGATCACCGAGGCCTGTCAGGATCCCGACATTCAGCGGTGGACCCTGGTGCCGCGCCCGTACACGCGCGATCACGCGCGGCATTTCGTGGAGCACCCGGAACTCGAACGGCAACGCTGGGTGATCGAACACGACGGCGATCCGATCGGGGTCATCGGCGTGCACGGCGTGAACGAGAACGGTGATGCCGAGATCGGTTACTGGCTGGCACCGAGAGGACGAGGCATGCGGGTGATGGCGTCGGCCGTGTCACTGGTGGCCGAGTTGCTCGCCACGGACTCATCCGTTCGTGCGCTCACCGCGCGCATCGCCGAGGGCAACACGGCCTCGCGTCGCACCGCCGAGCGCGCCGGTTTCGTGGAGGCGGAGCGCATCGAGTGCGGGTGTCGCGACGGCGAGGAACCGACGGACGCGATCCTGTACCGGCGGGTGTCGACACGGTGAAGCCCGTCACGGGCCGCCGAAGGTGCGCACCGCGGTGTGGAACGTGGTGGCCCAGGCCCGACACGTGGGGCGATCCCACGCCGGTCGCGACGCGCAATGTCCGAACAGGTCCTTCTTGAACTGCGCGTCGAGACGCGCGCGGTTCGAGGCGTTCCACCAACGTCCGTAGGTCCAGGTGCCGCCGGCGCACGTGCCGTTGGTAGGTCGGTTCGGACAGTTGAAGCGTTGGTCGAGCAACTTGTAGTTGCGATACCCGAAGTCGTGGCGCAGGCACGCGGCGGTGAAGTCGAACGAACGACCGGTGCTGCCGACGAGGGGCGCCGAGCACTGGTCGGTGCTCCAGTCGAGGGATTCCTCGACACCGCGCGGAGAGCGCGAGGTGCTCACGAAACTGGTCAATGGTGTCTGGAACATCAGCACCTCCACGCGTCCGGCGGTGGTGGCGGGGTCGTTCACCGCGACGGAAGGGGCGGTCAGGGAACTCGCAACCGCGACGAGGAAGGCCAGTATCGGACCCATGATCTCCTCAGTATTTCATCGACTCCACGGGCATGGCGATCGAGCGTCACACCGATTCGGGGTGGGAGCGCGTCGGGCGAGCGCGGTCAGGCCGGGGGATAGGTGGCCTCGATGGCGTTGATCAACAACCCCATCTCCACCGCGCCCACGGCCGCCTCGTCGCCCTTGTTGTCGATGCCGGGGCCCGAGCGATCGATCGCCTGCTGGTTGGTGTCCACGGTGAGCACTCCGAACATCACCGGGATGCCGGTCTCCAACTGCGCGTTCTGAATGCCGCGCGCGCATTCGCCAGCCACGAACTCGAAGTGCGCGGTGTCGCCACGGATGACGGCACCCAGGGTGATGATGGCGTCGTAGTTGCCCGAGCCGGCCATGGTGATGGCGGCCAACGGAATCTCGAACGCGCCGGGCACCCACACCACGTCGATGTTGGCGTCCTTCACCCGACAGCGGTCGAGGCCGCGACGTGCGCCCGCCAACAACTCGGTGACGATGTGATCGTTGAACCGCGCGCACACGATTCCGACGGACAGCGCCGATCCGTCGAAGGACTCGGGCATGGTCTGGCTACTTTGGATTCTGGTCATGATGATCTCCGTGATCAGGTGCTGGTGATGTCGTGCTGGTGATTCGAGTGCGGGTGATACGGGGGCAGATCAGGCGGACGTTTCGGGAAGGTCCAACAGGTGTCCCATGCGGTCGCGCTTGGTCTGCAGGTACTTCAGGTTCTCCTCGGTGGGCAACGGGTTCAGGGCCACGCGCTCGGTGATCTCCAGACCGTAACCCTCGAGACCGCCGTACTTGGCGGGGTTGTTGGTGATGAGGCGCAACTTGTTCGCACCCAGGTCGGCCAGGATCTGGGCGCCGATCCCGTATTCGCGACTGTCCACGGGCAGACCCAGTTCGGTGTTGGCGTCCACGGTGTCGAGGCCGCCGTCCTGCAGTGAGTACGCGCGGATCTTGTGGCCGATGCCGATGCCGCGTCCCTCGTGCCCGCGCAGGTACACCACCACGCCGCGACCCTCCTTGGCGATGAGGGCCATGGCCGAGTTCAACTGCGGGCCACAGTCGCAACGACGGCTGCTGAACACGTCACCGGTGAGGCACTCGCTGTGCACGCGCACCAACGAGGGGTTGCCGTCGTCGACGTCTCCCATGCTGAAGGCCAGATGCTCGGTGTCGTCGAGATGACTGCGGTACGCGGTGCAGGTGAACGTGCCCCAATCGGTGGGCACCTGGGCCTGACCGATGCGCGTCACCAGCTTCTCGTGACGACGGCGGTACTTGATGAGCTCGGCGATGCTCGACAGCAACAGTCCGTGTCGACGGCTGAACTCGATCAGCTGCGGCAGGCGCGACATGGAACCGTCCTCGTTGACGATCTCGCAGATGATGCCGGCGGGCTCGAGCCCGGCCATGCGCGCCAGGTCCACGGCGGCCTCGGTGTGGCCGGCGCGCTTCAACACGCCGCCCTCGCGGGCGCGCAACGGGAAGATGTGTCCGGGACGGGCGAACGCGGCGAAGCCCACCGCGGGATCGGCCAACGCGCACAACGTGGCCGCGCGATCGGCCGCCGAGATGCCGGTGCTGGTGCCCTCGATCAGGTCCACCGACACCGTGAACGCGGTGCGATGGCTCTCGGTGTTGTGTTCCACCATCAACGGCAGGCGCAGGTCGTCGCAGCGTTCTCCGGTGAGCGGCGCCACCACCACACCGGACGTGTGGCGCACGATGAAGGCGATCTTCTCGGGCGTGGCGAACTGCGCCGCCATGATGAGATCGCCCTCGTTCTCGCGATCCTCGTCGTCGACCATGACCACGATCTCGCCGCGGCCGATGGCCGCCACGACGTCCTCGATCGGGGCGAAGGAAAATTCGCTGCTCATGCTGGCTCCTTGGTGGTGGGGAAGTTGTCGGTGGTGACGGGATCGATGACGACCTCGACGTCGTCGCCGAGAACGCGGGTGGACACCAGACGACCGCGACGAATGTCGTCGATGGTGGCGGCGCCGGGTCCGGCGAACATGGGTCGGCCGCTCGCGCCGAGAAACGCGGGTGCGAGGTGAATGACGTGGCGATCCACCAGTCCGGCCTCGTGGAACGACGAGGCGACGGTGGCACCACCTTCGACCAGCAACTGCAGCACGCCCTCGGCGCCGAGGTGATCGAGCAAGGACTCCAGCGAGTCGGTCCACTCCAGGCACGGACGCACGCGGGCGTCGGCGGGTGCGGTGCCCAAGACCACGCGACGCGGCGACGGTCCCTCCACCAGACGGGTGGTCAGTTCGGGATCGTCGGCACGCACGGTGCCGGCCCCCACCACGATGGCGTCGCTGTCGGCGCGCAACGCGTGCACCGCGGTGCGGGCGGCGTCACCGGTGATCCAGCGACTGCTGCCGTCGGCGGCCGCGGTGCGACCATCGATGGTGGCGGCCATCTTCGACACCACGAAGGGCCGACCGGTGCGGCGGTGGTGCAGATACGGCAGCAGTTGTTCGTGTGCCACGTCGGCCAGACAACCGACGTCCACCGACACGCCGGCCGCGCGCAACATGGCGTGACCACGTCCGGCGACGTTGGTGTCGGGATCCTCCAACGCGGTCACCACGCGCGTCACTCCGGCCTCGATCAGGGCTTCGGCGCACGGACCGGTGCGACCGTGGTGACTGCAGGGCTCCAACGTGGTGAAGACGGTGGCGTTGCGGGTGTCGGCTCCGGCGTCGCGCGCCGCATGAAGCGCGACGATCTCGGCGTGGCGACCGCCCGGCGGTTCGGTGGCGCCCACGAAGACACGTCCGTCGGCGCACTCGATGACGCACCCCACCCACGGGTTGGGCGACGTG
>JAJTEQ010000054.1 GCA_021298195.1 Ilumatobacteraceae bacterium | reverse complement strand
CGCACGGGCGTCGTGGTGGTCACCTCGGCCCGCACTCCCGTCCCCGGTGGCGTCGTCGTCACGACGACGATCGTCGACGTTGTCACGATGCCCGGACCCACGGTCGTGCTCGTGACGATCGTCGGCCCCACGGTGGTGGTCGAGGTGGCGATGTTCGGAGCCGCGGTCGATGTCGTCGTGGAGGCCGGTGGTGACGTCGTTTGCGGAACCGTCGTGATCGTGGGTTGGGGATCGGTCGACGTGGATCCCCCTTGGCCACTGGTCGTGGTCGATGTCGCCTGACCACCGCTACCCGGGGGTGCGGTGGTGTAGGGCGGCAAGGTCCCCGGATCATTGAAAGTGACGTCGCGTGGTTGAGACCGAACGATGTTCGTGCCGTCACCGAGTTGCCCGTACCCGTTCCAACCCCAGCACTTCACGTCGCTCGTCGTCGTCATCGCACAGGTATGGTCCGACCCCGCAGCGACGGCAGCGACGCCCGAGGACAATCCGTACACCTGAGTCGGCTGGGGACGAAGTGTGGCCGTGCCGTCGCCCAATTGCTGAGAGGCGTTCAAGCCCCAGCAGTACAGGGCGCCGGTGTCGAGAACCGCGCAGGTGTGCTTGGCCCCCGCACTGATGCCCACGGCTGGTGCGGGCAACCCGACCACGGCGGTGGGAACGAGTCGCTGCGACCTGGTTCCGTCTCCGATCTGTCCCGCGGAGTTGTCACCCCAACATTGCACCGAACCGTCGGTCATCAGGGCGCAGGCATGACTGGCCTGTCCGCCAAGCACGTTGTTCTCGCCCACGCTGATGGCCACCACGCCGGAGGTGAGGGTCGGAACCGGTGTCGGCGACAGCGAATCCGTCGTGTCACCGGTCCCCAGTTGCCCACTGCTGTTGCGACCCCAACACTGCACCGAGCCATCGGTGATCAGGGCACACGAACTGACGTCACCGAGCGAGACGGCGATGACGCCGGAACCGGACGGGAAGATCTCGACGGGAGTCGAACGCTGGTTGGTCGTGCCATCTCCCAATCGGCCGTAGCTGCCGTTACCCCAACACTTGAGACCGTTGGTGTTGGTGACGGCGCACGAGTGCGACGTCCCCACCGACAATTGGGTGACCCCCGACGACAGTCCCGTCACGGCCACCGGACTCCAACTGTCGGTGTTCGAGCCCCGACCCAGCACTCCAGACGCGCCGGCTCCCCAACACTGCACGCCAACGCTCGTCGAGAGAACGCAGTTGTGTTGGAATCCCGAGCCGATGGCCACCACGTCCGAAAGACCCGACACCGTCACCGGGATGTTGGAGTTCGACTTCGCGGCATCATTGCCCAGTTGCAGCTCCAAATCACGACCCCAACACCGAACGGTGCCGTTGGGTCGAACGACGCAAGTGTGCATTTCATCGGCGCCGATTGCGCCGAACGACGACGCGAATGCGTACGTGGGGTTCGCCTCACCCATCTCGGCGGAGGCCCGATCCCGAATCAGTACCCCCGCGATCAGTAGGAACGCCACGAGCAACAGTCGACCGGGCAGACGAGAGAACTGGTCCATGCCCGACAAACGATCGATGGGTTTGTTTCGTGACAAGAATCCGAGTGAGCCACGGTCAGCGACCCACGCCCGGCGACAACCCCTAGGCGTCCGCCGCCCGCGACCGCGCCGCACCCAGTTCGGCCAACAGATCGGCCACCCGGGCACGTATCTGGTCGCGTACCCGACGCACCACGTCGATCGACTGGCCCCGCGGGTCGTCCAACGGCCAGTCGATGTAGCGCTTCCCGGGCACGTACGGGCACGTGTCGCCGCAGCCCATCGTCACCACCACGTCGACGGCGTGCAGCAGTTCGTCGGTGAACTTCTGCGGCACGTAGCCCGCGATGTCGATTCCGACCTCGCGCATGGCCTCGACGGCCACCGGATTCACGTGTTCCGCCGGTTCGGAACCACCCGAGTAGATACGCACGTCGTCGCCGCCCATCGATCGCGCGAAACCCGCGGCCATCTGCGAGCGACCGGCGTTGTGAATGCAGAGGAAGAGGATGCCGGGCATCAGTCGTTCCGCGGAAAGAGGACCGTCAGGACGGCGAACGCCACCACGCCGCCGATCACCTGCATGAGAGCGAACATGGGCCACGAATCCGGGGCGATGCCGGCGAAGGAGTCCGAGAACATGCGTCCGAAGGCCACCGCCGGATTGGCGATGCTGGTGGACGAGGTGAACCAATACGCGCCGGTGATCCATGCGGCCACCAAGGACGCCACGTTCGCGCCGGCGCGTTGGCCACCACGGATGACGATCAACAGCCCGACCACGGCCACCGCCTCGGCGAACCACTGCGGCCCGCCGTCACGAATCTTCGACGACGTCTCGAACAACGGATGACCGAACATCGCGTTGGCCATCCAGCACCCCGTGACCGCACCCGCGAACTGGGCGAAGATGTCGCCCGCCAGTCGGGCGAGTCGCACGTCGCGATCCAACATTGACATCACGACCGACACCACCGGATTGAACGACGCGCCCGAGACGGGACCGAAGACGGTGATGAGACCCAGCAGAGCACCGCCGGTGGCGATCGCGTTGGCCAACAACTGCACACCGACGTCGTCGGTGAGATTGGTGGCCATGATGCCCGATCCGACCACGGCCATCACCAGCAGCGCGGTGCCCACGAACTCGGCCAGCCAACGTCGGATGTTCATCGACGACGAGACTAATGCTCGGTCGAGCTGGGTCAGATTCGAACCGGACGTTCTACTCGGTGAACATCTGGTGAACACGAACACGTGCTCGCGTTTCACATCTCGATGACGTTGGCCCCCAACGACGCGGCGTAATCACGGGTGTCACGCTCGCAGGTGAACAACACCACCTGGTGTTCGGCCGAGACACTCTTCAACAACTGGACGGCCGCTTGCTGACGCACGTCGTCGAAATGAATGAGTGGGTCGTCGCAGATGATGGGCAGCGCGATCTGACGACGTGACGCATCTTGTTGGGCGAAAGCCAGACGAATCGCTAGATACAGCAACGCGCGTCCACCATCGGAGATGGCGTGGTCGCCGACGCGACCGTCGGAGCCGACGCGTTCGATGAGCAGCTTGCCGGCCTCGTCGCGACGTTTGATGACCGTCCCCCAACCGGGCACGACCTCGGCCACCAGATCACTGGCCCGGGCCACCACCGGATCCTGATTGTCGCGTTCGTGTTCGTCGATGGCGGCACCCAGCAACTCATGTGCCGTGGCCAACGTTTCGTGACGTGCTTTCGCTTCTTCCTTGGCGTCCTCGAGGTTGCCCTTCTGCAACAGCAACCCGGGCAACACTTCGGTGCCTTCCAAGCCGTCGATCTCTTTGCCGATCTCACCGAGTCGATTGTTTGACTCGTCGCGTTCGCCGCGGATCGCCGCCGCTCGCAGGTCGGCGCTCTCTTTTTGCACTTGCAGGTCGGCGAGATCCGGATGGTCACGAAGCAGCGCCTCGGCATCGGGAGAATCGAGGTTGGTCGCACGGACCTTTCCTTCGGCCTCGCGCACGGCGGACTCGGCATCTCGGCGCCGCGCCGCCGCCTCCTTCTTCTCGTTCACGCGAGCGGCGATCGCCGCAGGAGTGAGGCCGTCGATTTCCGACGCCACCGGCGCCGTGAGTTCGTTCAGTCGCTCACGGAGATCGGACAATGCGGAACGCGCGACGGACAACGCCTCGCTGGACCTGATCGCCGCCTCGTACTTCGTGAACCACTTCTCGAAGTCGGCGTTGACCAGACCCAGTCCGATGCCGCGAGGTTCCAGGAGTCCGCGGACCACCGCCTCCGCCTCGACCACGACGATTTCGAGGTCGACGACCCGGCGGGCCAAATCCTCGGCCCGATCGTCGAGTTCGCGAAGCGTGCGTCGCCGCGACGCCAGTTCGCTCAACTGCTGCAACTGCTTCTGAGCGAGGTCGACCGTGGTGACGAACGAGGCCAGTGATCCCAGCCCGTCGTCCAGGAGCCGACGGTGTTGTTGCGCTCGCGTGCGGTGTTCCACGAGGCGACCCTGAAGATTCGCAAGGTTGGCATTGTCGACGCCCGAAACCCCGACGGAGGTGCTCCCCGCCGACGTGCCGACCCGACCAAGCATGAAATATGCGGCGGCGCCAATCGCCACCACGAGAGCCGCCCCCCAGTGAACGACACTTGCGCCGGCCACCAGCAGTACCGCCAATGCCACCAACTTCGGGTTGGGTCCCGTCGACGACGCACTCGGCGTGGGCGTCGCTTTTGTCAAAGCGTCGCGCTCGACCATTCCGGCCAATTGGGCCTCGTCGTTGACAACCGTGGCGGTGTCCTCGAGCCAACGCCCCGCTCGATTGATGAGTTCGGGCAACTGGGACTCGATGACGTCGAGCCGAGTCAAACCCTCGTCTTCGATTCCGATGGTACGCGCAAGATTGGACGCCGATGCCTGGGCCGTGGTTCTCTCGTCGTCGAGTTCCCTCACTTGGAGACGTGCAGTGGATGCATCGTCGCGGGCCTTCACGAGCGCACCGGTGGCAGTCGTGATCTCCAGGCGCTCTGAGGCACCGAGTGTGCGCTGATCGAACAACACCACGTCCATGCCGGCGGCTGCCGCGGCCGTGGCGAGCTCGGCGACAGACCGTTCGACGTCCTCGCCAGCAGACGCGATTCGTTTGATCAGTACGTCGATTTCGACGGCGTTGTCGGCCACGGCGAGCCACTGGGGGGAGACAATGGACAAACCGTCGAGTTCGATACGGGCCTGATCGAGGCCTGTGCGGTGATCATGACCCTCGATCACGCGGACCAGGAGGTTGCGGCGCTTTTCGATGGAGGTGAGTTCGGTTGCGAGTTCGACGAGCCGGCGATTGATGTCGTCGCGCTCGGCAACCAATCGCTCAACGAGATCGGGATTGGTTCCGGCTTCCGTGATCTTCTTCTCGATCTCGCTGAGTTCTTTCTTCCGATCTTTGGCAACTTTGCTCGCTCCTTCCTTGGCTTTGCGCAAACCTTCCAAAGCCTCGCGAGGATTGCGCACGCCCGAGGTGCCCCCCATGGCGAAACGGGCGAACAAGTTCTCGAACGATCCACCCGAGCCGATGTCGCCCAGCGTGGCCCCGTAGCAGCGATACATCATCTCGTAGTCGGCTGGCGTGATGCCACGGAGGAGATTCCGGAACGCCATCCCATCTACCTCGGTGGCTCCGACGTAACCGGTTCGATTGTCGTTCGGAACGCCAGTCTTCAATAGTTTGAAATTGGCTTGTAGATCGATGGGCTCGGCACCGAGCGTTCCGAGCAGGCGTCCGCCCAGCTTGCCGTCACCATTGCCACGAAAGGCCTCGGTGTTGTTGGCGAACGCGCGCCACGGACCGCCGATGGCCCACGTGAGGAACTCGGCCAGAGTTGACTTGCCCGATTCGTTGGGGCCGTGAACAACGACGAAGTCGTGGTCGAGACCCTCGAATATTCGCCCGGTGTGACGGCCGAACGAGAGATCGCGAACCTCGGAAATTGTCAGGCGCTTCATTTGGCCTCCGTCATGGCGTTGATCAACACGTCAGTGACCGCGTTCTTGGCATCGTCGTCGAGTTCCATCGCGTCGAGTTTCGTCAACGCCGCCGCCAACACGGTCTTGCGCTCGCGCTCGGCGGCCAGATCGATCTTGGCGCGACACGAGGTGCGGACCTTCACGACGGCACCATCTCCGAGAACGTCGACCGCCTCCTCGAGCATGGACTCCACGATCGATGTCCACCCCGGGGCGTCCGTGGAGCGAAGGTCGGCCAGGTCGGTGGAGCCGGTGAGTTCGAGGCGCACCATCACCGGCAAGCCCTCGGCCTCGGCCACCACCCGGGCCAACGTTGCGTTCACCACGTCGTTCAGATCGGTAATGACACCCACCGTGTCGACCGGCACCGACACCCGCTCGAAGCGCACGGTGGAGCAGTCGACGAAGCGGGGTTCGAGCACCCGACCGTCGTCGTCGATGTCGAGGATGAGGACACCCTTGGGTCCGCATTCGGACGCCTTCACGCTGCGCCCCTGAAGGTTTCCGGGGTACGCCCACCAACCCGAGTCGATGGCATTCACCGAGCGCTTGTGGATGTGCCCGAGGGCCCAATAGTGAACGGGCGATGCCTCAAGTTCAGACGGCGTGGACGGTGAGTAGTTCTTGTGCCCCGAGTCGTTGCCGCCCACATTGGTGTGCAGAACACCGACGATGGTGCGCCCCGTGAGGCCGGCAAAGAGAGGAACCAGGTTGTCGGTTTCCTCCTTGCGAGCGTAACTGACTCCGGCCACCGTGACGTTCACCCCGTTGCGCATGGTGACCACCTGCGACCCCAGTTTGCCGGCCGGGAACACTGTCACGCCCTCGGGCAACACGCCCTGCTTGATGTCCTTGGTGAGCGGGTCGTGGTTGCCGTGCACCATGAACACCTTGATGCCCGCACCGGTGAGTCGTCGCAAACCAAGCAGGAATCGCCGCTGGGCTCCCGGGTCGCGATCGGCATTGTCGTACACGTCACCGGCCAGAACGACGAAATCGACCTGTTCGTCGATGGCCACGTCGATGAGTCGATCGAAGGCCTTGTTCACCAAAGGCTTGATGCGGTTGTAGGTGCCACTGTCGATGGACTCGCCGAGGCTCTCGAGCGGAGCGCCCAGATGCAGATCGGCGGCGTGGAGGAACTTCGCGACGGCCATGCGTTCAACAGTACCCGCGGGGTGCGACACGGTCGCCCGACACGCCTACACCGAAACACGTCCGGGCACTAGTCTCGCGAGGTGACGATCTCGCGAATCACCGACATCGCGGCCGACCCACAGAATGCGGCCGTCGTGGCGACCGGACTGACCAAGCGCTACGGCGGCGTGGTGGCCCTCGACGGCCTCGACCTCTCCGTACCCACCGGAACGGTTCTCGGACTGCTCGGCCCCAACGGCGCGGGCAAGACGACGGCCGTGTCCATCCTGACCACTCTCATCGCTCCGGATTCCGGATCGGCGCGGGTGGCCGGCGTCGACGTGGTGGCTCAACCTCAACGCGTGCGATCCCTGATCGGTCTGTCCGGTCAGTACGCGGCAGTGGATGAACATCTCACCGCCACCGAGAACCTGGTGATGATCGGCTGCCTCTACGGAATGCGACGCAAGGAAGCCCTGAGGCGCACGAACGATCTGCTCGAACGATTCCGTCTGACGGACTCCGCGCATCGACCCCTCAAGACCTTCTCCGGTGGCATGAGGCGACGCATCGACCTGGCCGGTGCCCTGCTGGCCGATCCACCGGTGTTGTTCCTCGACGAGCCCACCACGGGACTCGACCCGCGCAGCCGCGGCGAGTTGTGGGACGTCATTCGCGAACGTGTCGGAGCCGGAACCACGGTCGTTCTCACGACGCAGTACCTGGAGGAAGCCGATCAATTGGCCGACGAGATCGTGGTGATCGATCACGGTCGGGCCATCGCCCGCGGCACCTCGCAGGAGCTGAAACGCCGCATCGGTGGCGAACACCTCGACGTTCACCTCGCTCGAGCCGAGGATCTCGCACGGGTCGAAGCCGTCCTGCGCGAAGTCGCCATCGGCGCCATTCGCACCGAGACCGAGGAGGCGTTGATCTCGGTGCCGGTGGCCAAGGGCGTCGAAGCGCTCGGAACGGTCATGGCCGAGCTCACGGCGCAGAACGTGGAGATCGTCGACATCGGCTTGAGACGACCGACATTGGACGACGTGTTCATGGAACTCACCGGACAGAAGGCCCAGGAGGTCGCATCATGAGCGGCATGATCCGGGACGCCCTCACCATCGCCCGACGCAACCTGATCCGCATCGGCCGCGTGCCCGAGGTGATGGTCTTCGTGGTCGTTCAACCACTGATGTTCGTCTTGTTGTTCGCCTACGTGTTCGGCGGTTCGATCGACATCCCCGGCGGCAACTACCGCGAGTTCCTCATCGCGGGCATCTTCGCCCAGACGGTGGTGTTCGGCGCCACCTTCACCGCGTCGGGCCTGGCCGAGGACGTGCAGAAGGGCCTCATCAATCGCTTCCGATCACTGCCCATGTCGCGGTCGGCGGTGGTGGCCGGACGCACGGCCAGTGACGTGGTGTACAACCTGCTGTCGATCGTCATCATGTCGCTGGCCGGTTTCGCCGTGGGGTGGCGGATTCGCGGTTCGATTCTCGACGCCGTGATCGGCTACCTGCTGTTGCTGTTCTTCTCGTACTCGTTCTCGTGGGTGATGGCGTGTCTCGGATTGATGGTGCCCACACCCGAGGTGGTGAACAACGCCACGTTCATCGTGCTGTTCCCGCTCACGTTCATCGCCAACACGTTCGTGCCGTCGGACAACCTTCCCGGCGTGCTGCGCACGATCGCCGAATGGAATCCGGTGTCCACCTTGACCCACGCGGTGCGGGTGCGCTTCGGGAACATCCCCGAGGGAACACCCGAGCCCACGTCGTGGCCCCTGCAGAACGCCACCCTGTATTCACTGGGATTCGCATTGCTGTTGATCGTGATCTTCGCGCCCATCGCCACGCGCCTGTACCAGCGCACCGGCAAACGCTGACCGAAAACCTCCGGATTCCGTCCCGGTGTGACAGGTGAACGGCTTGGTCGGGGGCCAGCCTTGGCAATTCCGAAACCGGCGTGACAGGCTCGAAGCGTGAAGTTCGACGTCGCCATCATCGGAGGGGGCCCCGGCGGCTCGGCCGCGGCGATCTCGGCCGCGCGAGCGGGCCTGAAGGTGGTGCTGTGCGAGAAGGGTCCGCACGGTCGCGACAAGGTGTGTGGCGACGGGCTCACCCCGCGGGCCATCGGTGCGCTCGACGAGTTGGGCATCGACCATTCCGTCGCCCATCGCATCGACGGGTTGCGCATGATCGCCGGCAAGAAGCAGCGCGAGTTGTCGTGGCCCACCACCGATCGTTTTCCCAACCACGGTGCGGTTTGGCCCCGACAGAGGTTCGACAATCACCTACTCGACGTGGCCATCGCCGCCGGAGCCGATGTGCGCTTCGGCGCCGAGGCACTGCCCGTCATCGAGAACGGAACGGTCGTCGGTGTGGAGACCAACGGAGAGGTTTTGCGGTCGTCGTTGGTTGTTCTAGCCGCCGGCGCCCAGGGTGCGGCGGCCAAGATGCTCGGCGCGGTACGTGACCCCGACGAGACGTTCGGATTGGCCATTCGTGCCTACGCCCCCACTCCGCGTCACGCCGAACGCCATCTGGAAGCCTGCCTCAGTCTGCGCGACGAGCACGGCACGCCGATCCCCGGTTACGGCTGGATGTTCCCGGCCGGTGACGGCACCGTGAACATCGGCGTGGGTGCGCTCAGCACCATGAAGGGTTTCAAGAAACTGAACCTCAACACGTTGCTGGACCAATACGCGGCCATCGTGCGCGACTCGTGGTCACTCGGCGATTACGTCGACAAGCCACGTGCCTGGCGGTTGCCCATGAGTTGCGTTCGTCGACACGGCCCGGGTTGGGTCGCCATCGGCGATGCGGCCGGTTTCGTGAACCCGATGAATGGTGAGGGAATCGACTACGCCCTCGAGTCGGGCATGTTGGCCGTGCAGTGCTTCGTGAACGATCCCGCGACGGCGCCGCGTTCGTACGACCGACTGGTTGGAGAACGTTTCGATTCGTTCCTGCGCACCGGTCGTCGATTCAGTTTCATCATCGGACACCCGTGGCTGTTGCGCCCCGGCCTGCGTGTGGCGGTGGGAACCCAGGCCGCCGCCGACATCACGTTGGCCGTCATGGGAAACCTCATCGACTCGAGCACACCGGGTGCGGCCGGCAAGGTGATGAAACTGGCCGACAACGCCCTGCGCATCGCCGACCCGTTGCTGCGTCGCACCCGCGCCAAGGCGTGAGCGGCCTGACCGGCGCGCACGAACTCGATCCGATACCTTTCCTCCATCGATCGACCGAACAAGACCCCCTCGACGTCCGTCGTCCTCCGCGGCCTCTCCTTGGCACTGGTCGTCATCCTCCTCGGAATCGGGGCCGACGTCGCACGCGCCCACAACTCGTACGACTCGAGCACCCCTGCCGACGGTGACGTCCTCGGGGTCTCGCCCTCGGAGTGGACGATCACCTTCGCCAAGGAGGTGCCCTTGGACTCGGCCTTGGCCGAGATCATCACCGCCGACGGAGTTCGCGCCGATCTCGGGGCCGCCCTCGCGGGCCCCCAATCGAACGTCATCCGTTTCGTCCTTCCCGAGAATCTGTCGGGGGCGATCGGTCTCCGATGGAAATTGATCGGTCAAGACGGCCATGTGGTCTCGGGTCGGGTCGGGTTCACGGTCGACCCGACGATCACGACACCGGGCGCCGTGCCACCATCGACACCGACGACGACTGCGAACACCGAAGAAGCGCCGCAATTCTCCGACACCAACCCCGCACCGGAACCCGTGCGTTGGTTGGTCCGACTCGCCGTGTACGTGGCCCTGCTCGTGCTGGCCGGACTCGTCGTCTCGGAACTCTTCATCGCCCAGGGGACTATGCGAAGCGAGCGTGGATCCCTACTCTTGCGCGTGTCAGGGTCCACGCTCACCGTCGGGTCGTGGCTCCAGTTACTTCTTCTGCTCGGCGACATCCACGGCACGTCGATCTTCGAGGCGGTCGGCAAACTCTCGGACTCCTTCGACTCGACCGCACTCGGTATGACCACCTCGCGTCTCTTCGTGGGCATCACCGTCCTTTGCGTGTCGTTCGTCCAATTCGCCGAATCCGATGAGGGACGCGTTTCTCGTTCGATGATCGGACTCCTCGGCCTGTTCGGCCTCGCTCTCGCGTTCACCGGCCACTCGCGCTCGCGCGCCTGGCCGGTACTGGGCGTTCCGGCCGACGTCGCCCACACCGCTGCCATTGCCACGTGGCTGGGTGGCCTCGCCATCTTGTTGTTGGTGGTCCTGCCGATGGTCGACGACCGCGACGCCCTCGAGACGTTCCGTCGATTCGGGCGCCTCGCGACCATCGCGGTTCCGGTCATGATCGGAACCGGCGTCGTGCAAACGTTGCGACTGCACGGGGGCATCACCACCCTCTTCTCACAAACGCACGGACGAGTTTTGCTGCTCAAACTGGTACTGGTCGTCGGCATGCTCGCGCTGGCCAACAAGAGTCGGAAGCTCAACCTGCGACGAATCGCCGACGAGGCGGGGCGCGTGGCCACCCGTCGCCAGCAACTCACCCGGGCCGCTCTCACCGAGTGCGCGGTCGGCGGTACGGTGATGGCGGTCACCGCCATTCTCGTCACCTCGAATTTCGGATGACACGAACAGGAGACAACCAAATGAAACGTCGTACGATCACCCTCGCGATGTCGGCACTGATTCTCGTTGCATGCGGGGGCTCCGACGAATCGGTGGACGCCGACGTCATGTTCGCCCAGATGATGATCCCGCATCATGAGCAAGCGATCGAACTCGCCGACATCGCTCTCGATCCGACGGTCGAGGCCAGCGACGACGTGAAGACACTCGCCACCGCCATCAAGGCGGCCCAGGATCCTGAGGTCGAGATGATGACCACCATGCTCCAATCATGGGGCGAGCCCCTGTTCCTCGACGAGGGCATGGATCACAGTTCGATGATGAGCGGCATGGTTTCCAGCGACGACATGGCCGAATTGGAGACCTTGCGTGGTCCCGAGTTCGACACCGCTTGGTTGAAGGCGATGATCGCACATCATGAAGGCGCGATCGACATGGCCAACGATGTCATCGAAGATGGCGACGATGCCGACACGGCCGAGTTGGCACGGAAGATCATCGACGGGCAGGCCGTCGAAATCGAAACGATGAAGGGTCTACTCGGCGAGTAAGCGCCGAACTCACCGGTCGAGGACTTCGCATCGCGAGACAAGAGATCAGTAACCGTCGCGGATCGAAACCCCACGGGGTTCACATGGCGCGGCGACGGGTGATCACGATGAGAGTGCCCAAACCGAGGAGAAACACGGCGATTCCCCAGGGCAGTCGGTCAGAACCAGTGACGGGGAGGCCAGCACCCGCCGTGGGACCAAACGTCGGCGAGCTGGTCAAGGGAGTGCTCGGAGCCGTCGACGGTGGAGTGATCGCGCCTGTCGGCGACGTGGTCGGCACCGTGGTCGGCACCGTGGTCGGCACCGTGGTCGGCACCGTGGTCGGCACCGTACAACCGCCCCATTGCGGTCGAGCCAACGTCCATGCCGGAGTCCCGTTGTCGTAATCGACACGAGTGGCGTTGGCCGGAGGGCACCACGTGGAAAGGTCGCGGTTGAACTGCACTGCACCCCGGAACATTTCGTTGGCATTGCTCAGACTGCCCATGTTCCAGCTTCCGATGGGCTGGTTGAACCTGCTCGCGTTCTTGAACATCAAGGCCGTATTGGTCACTTGATCGGTGTCGAAGTTCGGCAACGCCTGATCGAACACCGTGTTGCCGGTGAACATCTCGCCCATGAAAGTGGCATTGGTCGTGGTCCAGTTGAGAGGGCAGGTGGCGCTGCCGACCGCGCAGCCGTTGTTGAAGGACCCGGCCCCGTAGAACACCTGTCCGAAGTACGTCACGTTCGCGACGTTCCAAGAAGAGACGCTCTGATTGAAACTCGATGCCGAGGCGAAGATGTTCGAAAGGTTCGTGGCCGACCCGGTGTTCCAGTTGATCGGACAGACGAACGAGCCGGACGCACAACCATTGTTGAACGACGTGGCTTGGGAAAAGGTGTAAATGAAACTCGTCACCAGATTCGTCGAGAGGGAATTCACGTCCTGGTTGAACGCCGTCGCACCTTGGAACATGGCCCCCATCGCCGTGACGGAATTCGTGGGGAAGTCGAGCGGACACGTGAACGAACCGGAGGCGCAACCATTGTTGAACGCGGATGCGTTCTGGAACATCTCATTGGTGGTGGTCACGAGAGCGGAGTCGAGTCGAACGGCCTGATTGAAACTCGACGCTCTGGCGAACATGCCACCGACGTTGCGCAGAGCAGGGGTGTTCGTGTCATCCCAATCGAAGGGGCAGTTGAAGGCACCGGCCGTCGGGGCCGTCGGGCAGCCGTTGTTGAACGACGTGGCGCCAGCGAACATCGACACGCTCGTCGTCACGGAAGCCGGGTTCCAATCGCTCAGATTCTTGTTGAACAACGTGGCACCGGCGAACATGCCACCCAGAGAGGTCACGGAAAGGACATTCCAGTTGAGACTCTGATTGAACGACGTCGCGTTCTTGAACATCTCGTGCATGGTCGTGACGTTGCGGTGGCGTTCCAGAACGTCCCGAACATGCTCGTCACGTTCGACGTGTTCCATGTGCCGACGGAACCATTGAAGTTAGCGGTGTCGGAAAACGTTCCTTGCATGTTCGTCACGCTGGATGTGTTCCATGTACTAAGGCTTTGGGCAAAGGCCGTCGCTCCGCTGAAGGTGTTCTGCAGGGTGTTGACGTTGGCCGTGTTCCAAGCCTCGATGTCGGCGTCGTTGAACAATGAGGCACCGAAAAACGTCGCCCGTAGCGAGGTGACGGCCGCGGGCAACGAGTTCGGGACGTCGACGAGGTTGGTCATCCCCACGAAGGCGCCCTCCAACGACGTGGTTCCGACGCTCCCCCAGTCGAAGAGCGAGGTGAACTTGGCCGCACCAGACACGGCGGCGGCCCGGCCGATCTGCGGAACGAGCCCGGTGACCCTGATCGTCTTGACACCTGATGTCGCGCCGTAATCGCACGAGATGCTTTGCGCCGCCAACTGCACCGGCGAACCGCCCGTGCCGAAACCAGCGACGCACTCGGCTGGCGCTCCTCCCCAGTCGATCGTCGCGTGACCGAGCCCACTCAACGGGAGTTCGACGGTGGTTCCGGAGCCTTTCGACAGATCGACGACGAAAGTCAGTTCACCGGCCGCTCTCGCCGGGCTTACCGGCGCCATGGCGAAGCCGGCCACCAACGTGAGAAAACCGACGACGACACACCTCACGACGCTCCAACAACTCTTCATGGCCTCGATTGTGCCATGCCCACGAGCCGATGAGGAATGATGGGGCACCCCATCGATTCCGTGTGACCAAGCGAAGCGATGGATCGCCGTCAGCGGGTTCGGGTCACTCCACGCGCAGGCCGGAGATCGCGCGGGCGATCACCAACTGCTGGATCTCTGAGGTGCCCTCGAAGATGGTGTGAATCTTCGCGTCACGGTGCATGCGCTCCACGTGGTACTCGCGCGTGTAGCCGTAACCACCCAGAATCTGGATGGCGTCCTCGGTGACGCGCACCGCGGTCTCCGACGCGTGGTACTTACTCATGGA
>JAJTEQ010000053.1:4947-32011 GCA_021298195.1 Ilumatobacteraceae bacterium | reverse complement strand
CACGAGCACGACCGTGGGTCCGGGCATCGTGACAACGTCGACGATCGTCGTCGTGACGACGACGCCACCGGGGACGGGAGTGCGGGCCGAGGTGACCACCACGACGCCCGTGCGCCTTCCCACCGTCGGCCGGGAATCGCGGCGCACCGCGGGCGCGGCGTGGCTGATGGTGGCGATCGGAGTGAGTGTGTTGGTGCTACGACGGTCGAGGGTTGTCGAGGAATGAGTCGCGTCCGCAACACCTGAC
The DNA here is from genome assembly GCA_021298195.1 of Ilumatobacteraceae bacterium. GTDB lineage: Bacteria > Actinomycetota > Acidimicrobiia > Acidimicrobiales > Ilumatobacteraceae > Casp-actino8. The sequence continues at coordinate 31,764 of JAJTEQ010000053.1, read as the reverse complement.
GTCTGCGAGACTCGACGCATGGACATCGGGGCGGTACAGCGACGCACGCTGAGGGTGCTGGTTCTCGGCCAGCTGGCCGCGGCGGCGGCATTGTCGTCGTCGGTGACCGTCGGCGCCTTCGTGGTGCAGCGAATCCTCGGCCAGTCCACGCCGTGGGGAGGTATCGCCACCGCCACGGTCACCATCGGAACCGCGTTCATGGCCCAGGTCTTGTCCCGACGAATGGCGCGCGTGGGGCGCCGACAAGGACTGGTGATCGGATACGCGGCTGCGATCGGTGGTGGTCTGCTGGCGGGGTTCGGTGCGGAATCGAAGTCGTTGTTCTTCTTCGTGATCGGGCTCTTCGTCTACGGCTCGGGTCAGGCCTCGAACTTGTTGTCGCGGTACGCCGCCACCGATCTGGCTCCTGCCGATCAGCGGGGTGCGGCCATGAGCCGCATTCTGTTCGCGAGCACGTTCGGCGCCGTGTTGGGTCCGGTGTTGGTGTTGCCGGCTCAGGCGGCGGGGGAGAACTGGTTCGGCTGGAACAAGTACACCGGACCCTGGGTGTTCGGTGCGTTGTTCTTCGTGTTCTCGTTGTTCAACGCGGCGTTGCGCTTGCGTCCCGACCCGTTGACGCTGGCCCGCGAGCTACGCGGCGAGGTGGTGGGCTCCGTGGCCCCGATCAGGATTCGGGAATCGTTCCGCCACGCCTTCGCCACCCCCAACGGGCGCGTCGCGGTGTTCGCCATGGTGATCGCCCAGATGACCATGGTGGCGGTCATGACCATGACGCCGGTGCACCTGAAGGCGCACGATCAGGAATCGATCAGTTCCTACGTGGTGTCGTTGCACATTGCGGGCATGTACGCGTTCAGCCCGTGGGTAGGTCGATTCGCCGATCGTCGTGGACGTCTGCGCACGATTCAGGTGGGTGCCGTGATGTTGGCCGCGGCCACCGCGCTGTCGGCCTTGGCGGGTGGTTGATCGATTCCGTGTCCGAGGAATCACGAGTGTCGGTGCAGGGATCCGCCGACATGGCGATGAGTTTCTTCGGGGGACTGGCCGGCTTTTCGAGTGGGTTCATCCGCAAGGCCGTGGGGTATCACGTGTTGTCGACGTTCGCGTTGGTACTGGCGTTGGTGCTGGCGGCGATCGTGACGTTGATGGTGGATGCGCACACTCGCGAGCGCCGCCTCGCTCACTAGTACCCGATCACGTGGGCGAGTGATCGACCCTCATGGGCGATACAGCCAGTTGAAACGTCCGAGCGCGGCTTCCGCATCGGAATTCGTGAACATCGAGTCGCGCGTCACTTGTTCGGGGCCGTCGTCGAGGTGGAACATGGTGGCGTTGGCGAACGAGCGACCTTGGATGGTGGCGGTCCGAGGCTGACGTTCGTGCTCGTACTCGGTCAAGGCCAAGGTCGTCGATTCGAGGGTTCGTAGGCAACGCGCGAGCGCGGCGGCATCCTCCATCGCCTGGCACGCCCCTTGGGCCATGAACGGCACCATCGGATGACACGCATCGCCGAGCAAGGTGACGGCGCCGTGGCTCCACGAGGACAACGGTTCGCGGTCGTGCAGAGCCCAACGAAAGACGCCGCGGTCGACGTGATCGAGAATCCGGCGTATCGGCGGGCTCCATGTTGCGTAGCGGTTCCGCAGAGCATCGGGATCACCCGGCTCGTTCCACGATTCGACGTCCCAGTCCGGATCGTCCGAGATGCAGACCAGATTCAGGAACCGCGCATCCTTGCCGACGAAATAGCTCACGATGTGTCCACCGGGTCCCAGTCGGTTGGTCACCTCGACGGGCACGTCTGGGACGTCGGCCCGCGGAACGAGTGCCCGATGAGCGACGAGGTTGCGGAATCGTGTCGGTAGTCGTCCGTGCAACGAATCACGAACTCGGGAGTGGATTCCGTCCGCGCCGATCACCAGATCGGCAACGAAGCTCTCTCCGTTCTCCAAGATCAACGTCGGTTCGCGGTCGTCGATGACGACATCGCGAATCTTGGAGGCGTAGTGAAAGGTGGCCTCGTCGGAGAGGGCCGCGAGAAGTGAGATCAGGTCCGGTCGGTAGACGTTGAAGTAGGGGTGCCCCCAGCGTTCCTCGGCGGTCTCACCCAAGGGCATCACGTTCAGCTCGCGGTCGTCGTCCCAGCGTCGGATCACGATCCGCGACGGTCGCACTCCGATCCGGTTCAGGTCGTCCAACGCCCCGAGGTCGTCGAGTATCCGTACGCCGTTCGGGCTCACTTGAATGCCGGCCCCGACGTCGCCGAGCGAGGACGCCGACTCGAAGACGTGGACATCGTGTCCATCGCGAAGAAGGAAGGCGGTCGCGGTGAGACCACCGATGCCCGCTCCGACGACGGCGATTCTCATCGTGGTGGATGCTCGATCACGCGGATCTCTCCGCGATCGGCGTCGACCTCGATGATGGCGCCGTTCGGGATGTCCTCCACCGCGCGAGGCGCCCCGACCACCGCGGGAATTCCCAACTCGCGTGCCAGCACCGCGGCGTGACTGAGCGCCCCTCCTTCGGCGGTGACGATCGCACCCGCCAACGGCAACACCATGTTGTAGGCCGGGGTCGTGCACGGCACCACCAGCACGTCACCCTCCACCAGATTCACGACGGCATCCTCGGGGCTGTCGGCCCGACAGGCGCGACCTCGGTACACGCCCGATCCCACACCGAAGCCGGAAAGACCCGTCGCCCGTTCCTGGCCGTCCATGCCCGCTTCGGCCAGAACGGTCTGCACGAATCCCACGAGACGCGCCATGTCGGGAGGGAGCACGTCGATCGGGGGGACCGGTTCCACCGGCCCGAGCAGACGTGGGGCACCGGAGACGTCGACGGTTTCGCGCCAATGTGCCCGGCGGTGCAGTTCGTCGCCGCTCGGCCCATTGCCGTCGAAGAGTTCCGCACCGATCTCCTCGACCGCCAGTTCGAGGGCGTCGGTGGCGCGTCGAATCCGTCCCCGCGCAACCAGTCGCTCGCCGACGTTCAACAGAGCCAGCCTCATGAGGCCGAGTGGCCACTCGAGCGTGTGCGGTCCGTTGTCGTCACGAAGATCCATGGCCGCACGCGCTTCCTGCAACGCTTGGTCGAACGCCGATCGCTCGCTCTCGGGTACCCGCGATCGAACGTCGGCGACACGACGGGACAGGGCCTCCTCGGCGGATCGCTGGCGCGCCGAGTCGTCGCGGGCCGCCATGATCGTGGAGAACAAGACTTCGGGGGCCTCCTGCAGGCTCAATCCGTCGATGTCGTAGCGACTGAAAATCAACGCGCCTCGTCGGTGCAAGAAGGCGTCGATGTCCTGGGCGATCGACGGAGAGATCGCGCGCATCTCATCGAGTGTCGTCGGTTGTCGTCCCGAGGATTCCACCGCCTCGCGAATGCGACGGAGGACTGCTTCGGGTCCCGAGGTGGATGGTGATGCTCCCTCGAGAAGCGGAATCACCTCGGAGGACTCGATCCCCCATTGCTTCGCGGAGAACAAGAGCACGCCGATGGGGGAGAGGTCGTAGCCGTGCAACCAGAAGTGCCTGACCCACATCTCCTTGGCGTGGTCGATGACGGCCAATGCGTGCTCGATCGACTCGACGTCGGTCAGGGACGAACGATCGATGTTCTGCAGGGCCAGATTCTCCGACTCACATCGATCGCGCAGACCGCCGGGACGGGCCCATTCCTCCGCGACGCGTCTCCAGGGCCGAGTGGCGGTGGTGACGGCCGCCGTCTTGGCGCGCCGTCGCATCTCGGGGTGGAGACGGATCATCGCCCACAGAAGGAACCGGGGCGGAAGCGAAGTGGCGGCGGAGTCGGGCCGGATGAGCGGACGCACGCGTGAATAGACGAGTCCATTCACGAAGCGGAAGTCCAGCGCGTCCAATGGTGCGCCCAACTCGGCGAACATGCGGCGCGTGCCACGCGCGGTCCCGTACTCCTGCACGTGCTGGCTGATCAGCGTGGCCGGTCGGTTGACGTGTGACCGGTCCAGTGCCCAATGCCCCGCACCGGGTGCTTGCCATGTGATGTCGTTCATCGCGGAACGTCCCTCCGTCGTTCGTGATGCCCGGCCGGTCAGGCCGAGTGGGTCGATTGTGAAACAGCGTCCGTGGTGTCGATGACCTTGTCGAGCAGTTGATCCAACGATTCGCGTTGACGATCGGTGAGACCGCTGAACGCCTCGTTCTTGTGGCCGGCCAGCAACTCGATGGCACGATCGGCGATGCGACGCCCCGCGGGGGTGATTCGAATGAGGGCACTGCGCCGGTCCTCGGGATCAGGGGTGCGGCTGATGAGGCCCGCCTTCTCCAATTGCGCGAGACGGTGGGCGAGACCACTGGGCTTCACCATGGCCACGTGGGCGATGTAGCCGGGGGTGAGCACCGCCTTCGGTCCGCTGCGACGCAACGTGGCCAAGACGTCGAATTCGGACAATGTGATGCCCAGTTCATGGATGTCGTCCTTGAAGCCCTCGATGATCTTTCGTACGGTCGCGCTCATCTTCAGGAACAAGGCCATGCCGTCGAAGTCGAGGTCGGGTCGCTCGCGCCGCCAGGTGCCGATGGTGTCGTCGAGGATCTCGGAAATGGCCACGAAGGAAACGTAGCCGAAAATTAGTTTGACTTCAAACTAAATTCGCGCGTACGATCGGACCGACCGAGGAGGGGACATGACACGCGAGCAGGGTCGGGAATTGGCGGGGAAACTCTTCAAGGGGCTTCCACCGTCTCGCTCGGTGCACGCCGATCTCATGGCGCAGACCATCGACCACTTGTTCGGAGAGGTCTGGCAGGACGATCGGTTGTCGTTGCAACAACGCTCGCTCGTCACCTGCACGGTTCTGGTGGCCACCGGGCGCGAGTCCGAGCAATACCTGCACTTCCGGGGCGCCCGAAACCTGGGTATCGAGCGGGCCACCTTGGAGGCCATGATCACCCACGTCGCCCACTACGCGGGATGGCCGGTCGCCGTCAGCGCGTCGCGGGTGCTCGGCGAGGTGTGGGACCAGATGGACGAGCAGGAGAAGCAGTCGTGACCCTGAACGCGCTTCTCGACATCGAACTCGCCGTTCCGAACCCCGCCGAGCTGATGGAATTCTGGGAACGGCACGGCATGCAACGCACCGCATCCAACGTGCTGGGAACCGTGGATCGTCCGACGCAGATGACCCTGCGCGAAGCCCCGTATCGCCACCTCGCCTCCATGCACCTCGGATGTTCCGAGGAAAAGGATCTGTCCGACATCGCCGGTCGCCTGCGCGAGGCCGGCCTCGAGGTCACGGTCGCCGGCACGACGCTCACGTGTGTCGACCCGGTGTTCGGGCACCGAGTGGTCATCGACGTCACCGATCCGCATCCGCTCACGCCCGGACAGGCGCGGCCGTTCAATGCGCCCGGACAACGAACTCGCGTCGACACCCGTGCCGACGCCGTCCTGCACACCGATCCGCGTCCTCCGCGTCGCATCGGCCATGTCGTGCTCGGCACGCCCCACACGGCCAAAGCGGTCGACTTCTACGTGAACCTCCTGGGCTACCGGGTCTCGGACTCCATCCTCAACGGCCTCGCCACCTTCATGCGTGTCGAGAGCGATCATCACAATCTCATGATCCAGCCCGGTCCCACCTCGTACCTGAATCACTACGCGGTGGAAGTGGACGACATCGACGCCGTCGGACTGGCCGGACGCGCGGTGGTGTCCGAGCGCGACGACGCCAGCGTGGTCGGCGTGGGCCGTCACAATCTGGGCGCCAACGTCTTCTGGTACCTGCGTGATCCGTCGGGGAACATGTTCGAGTTCTTCAGCGACATGGACCAGATCCTCGACGACGAAGTTTGGGCGCGCGATTTCTGCAAGATGGACTGGGAAGGTGCCGACGGCCCGGCCGGGTTCTCGGTGTGGGGTCCGAAGGATCCGCCGGGGGTCTTCTTCAATCCGCCCGACATCACAGCCATCGCCGCGGGCCGCGTGGCCGACGGGCTGGACTGAACATGGATCTCGGGATCAGTGGTCGCACGGCCGTGTTGTTGGGAAGCACCCGCGGCCTCGGCCGCGCGTGCGCCGAGAGCCTCGCGCGCGAGGGCGTGAATCTGGTGGTGAACGGTCGCACCGCGGCCGACGTGGACGAGACGGTCGGGACGATCGGCACGACGTTCGGAGTGAGCGTGCAGGGCGTGGTCGGAGACTCGTCGACATCCGCGGTGCAGGACGCATTGCTGGTCGCCTGCCCGCAACCCGACATCGTGCTGCTGAACGGACAGGGACCGTCGCCGGCGGTCTTCGCCGATCTCACCGAGCAGATGTGGTCCGATGCGCTTCGACAAGCGCTCACCGGGCCTTTGGCCTTCCTGCAGCGCGTGTTGCCCGGCATGTGCGAACGGCGATTCGGTCGCGTGGTGGCCATCAGCTCGGCCATGGTGAAGTCACCGAACTCGGCCATGAGCCTGTCGCACGGATCACGGTTGGGATTGACCGGCGTGCTGAAAGGTGTCTCGAAGGACGTGGTGAAGTTCAACGTCACCATCAACCAGATCCTTCCCGAGCGGTTCGACACCGCGCGCCAGGAACAGATGGCGCAGGTGGTCATGAAGATCAAGGGCATCACCTACGAACAGGCACGAGCCGAACAGGTGGCCTCCATCAAAGCCGGCCGATTGGGTCAGGCCACCGAATTGGGCGACGCGTTCGCCTTCTTGTGCTCGGCCCAGGCCGGTTACATCAGCGGACAGAACCTGCAGATGGACGGCGGAAGTTACGAAGGAGTTTTCTGATGCATCATCCCCGCACCGTCGGCGCTCTGATGGACGAGATCCGCGAGCACCACGTCGAGTTCGACATCACCGCGGCCGAGGCCGAAAGACAAGGAACCGCCCCTGACGCGTTGGACGCGTTGATGCGTCAACTGCGGGTGCCCATGATCAAGGCGCCGTTGGAGGTGGGCGGAGATCATCTTCACTTGGCGGATCAGTTCCGCTACTTCTCGGCGTTGTCGTACGCGAACCCCACCGCGGCCTGGGCCGGGTTCAATCACGCCGGTGCGGCGGCCATGGCCGGGGCACGTCTGGGTCGCGAGGGTCTCGACATCGTGTTCGGCGACAACCCCGCTCCCATCATGGCGGCGGTGTCGGCGCCCACGGGCACGTTCCTTCCGGTCGATGGCGGCGTCCGCGTCACGGGAACCTGGAAGTACGCCAGTGGTGTGAAGCACTCGGACTTCGCATTGCTCACGGCCATCGAGGCCGGCGCCGAGCAACCACGGGTTCGTATCGTCATCGTGCGCACGCGCGAGGCCCGGGTCGACAACGACTGGGATGTGATGGCGCTGAAGGGCACCGGCAGCTTCACCATTCACGTGGACGACGTGTTCGTCCCCGATACCATGGTCCTCGATCCGATGGAAGCACCACGTCGAGGTGGGCCGATGTTCAAGACCGGCTATCAGGCATACGTGGCGGGGGAGAACCTGGGCTTCACCATGGGTGTGTGCCAGCGGTTCATGGACGAACTGGCCACCTACGCGAACGCCAAGGCTCGGGGATTCGACGGACGCCTCGCCGACCGTGGCGCGTTCCAATACGAGTTCGGCAAGGGACAGTTGGCCATCGACGCGGCGCGCGCGTTCGCGGTGAAGGCGTTCGAGGAAGCGGACGCGACCTTGTTGGCCGGCCACACCCTGTCGATGCAACAGCAGCAGTACGTGGTGAGCGCGATGGCCTGGTGCACGGAAAGTGCGGCCAACACGGTGAGTCACCTGTTCCACTTCGCCGGTGCCGGAGCGCTGTTCAACTCCAGCATCTTGCAGCGATGTTTCCGCGATGCGCACGGTTCCGTGCAACATCACGTGGCATCGAACATCGCCTACGACCGATACGGCCAGTATCTGTTGTCGCTGGGCGAATGAGCACCCAATTCTGACCCCCGCGCGATCCCAAGTGGGTTGGGGGGTCAGTCCTTGGGCGGGGAGTACGTCGACAGGAACCGGCCGAGGCGCTCGATGGCCTCGGTCAGGTCCTTCGCCCACGGCAACGTGACGATGCGCAGGTGATCCGTGTTCGGCCAGTTGAAGCCGGTGCCTTGTACCACCAACACCTTCTCGGCGCGCAGGAAGTCCAACACGAAGCGTCGGTCGTCGGCGATGGGGTACATCTGCGGATCCAGCTTCGGAAAGACGTACAGGGCGCCCTTGGGGACCACGCACGAAACGCCCGGGATCTTCTGAAGTGCGGCGACCGCGGCGTCGCGTTGGGCCAGCAGACGACCGCCCGGCAGCACCAACTCGCGAATGCTCTGACGTCCACCGAGCGCGGTCTGGATGGCGTACTGCGCCGGGTGGTTCGCGCACAGCCGCATGTTCGTGAGCATGTTGACGCCCTCGATGTAACTGGCCGCGTGCTTGCGCGGTCCGGTCATCATCATCCACCCACTGCGGAATCCGGCGAGGCGGTAGGCCTTCGACAATCCGTTGAAGGTGACCACGAAGGCGTCGGGAGCCAACTCGGCCATGCAGTGGTGCACGGCGTCGTCGTACAGGATCTTGTCGTAGATCTCGTCGGCGAAGACGATGAGGTTGTGCTCGATGGCCAGATCGGCGATGGCCCGCAGGGTCTGGCGGCTGTACACCGCTCCGGTGGGGTTGTTGGGGTTGATGACGACGATGGCTTTGGTGTTCTTGGTGATCTTGGAACGGATGTCGTCGAGGTCGGGGTTCCAACCGTTGTCCTCGTCGCAGAGATAGTGAATCGGGGTGCCGCCGGCCAACGTGGTGGACGCGGTCCACAACGGATAGTCGGGAGCGGGGATGAGTACCTCGTCGCCCTCGTTCAGCAGAGCGTTCAGGGACAACTGGATGAGTTCGCTGACCCCGTTGCCGAGCCAGATGTCGTCGGGGTCGGTGATGTCGATGCCCAGGGTCTGGTAGTGCTGCACCACCGCGGTGCGCGCCGATCGGATTCCCTGGGAGTCGCTGTAACCCTGGGCCTGCTGCAGATGGCGCGTGACGTCGACCAGGATTTCCGGCGGGGCTTCGAAGCCGAACGGGTGCGGGTTCCCGATGTTCAACTTCATGATGCGGTGACCCTGTTCCTCCAGGCGCTTGGCCTCTTCCAACACCGGGCCACGGATGTCGTAGAGGACGTGGGCCAGCTTGTCGGATTGGCGGATCTCGGCCGGCCCGTTGGCGGGGGAATTCATGAGATCTGAAACTACCCGCCACCTCTCGGTGGAGGCGGTCTCATTTGAGTGTCGGTCGACGACTCAGATGATGTTCAGTGCGTCGAGGAATCGTGCGACCACCGATTCGTCACCCGTGACGGAGCAATGCCCGCGCCAATTCGAGCGCTGGGTTCCCCAGTCCACGAAGTCGTGACCGGAACTGCTGACGGTCGCCACGGCGGCGGCCGAAGCGCCCGCGGTCACCACGATGTCGGAACCCGACGGCGCGATCGTCCATTCGCCGCCTCCGGGTCCGGTGAGCACGAGAACGATCGGAGCCGACAGGGACGCGCCGAGGTTCTGTTGCATCTGCGGCATGCCGGTGATCATCCAGCGCACGGCGGGACCGATGCGCGTCGCGTCGGCGGCGGGAACCGCTCGCTCGATCGGACCCCGTGGCGCGAGCAGATCGATGCGCAGGTGGCAATAGTGATCGAAGGCGTAGGCATCGGCCAACTGGTGCATGGGGTACGAGCCGAGGTCGGCCAACGGGATGACGGTGGACGCCAACGGCTCGTCCTGGAACGACGCGAGAACGTCGACGGCCTTGTCGCAGTAATCCAGGTACTCGGCGAGAATCTGCTGGTTGGTCCAGTCTTTGCGGGGCTCGACCAACAGATCCATCATCCGTTCGGCCGGCAACTGCACGGGTTCGGCCGGCAGCGGTGACGGGTCGACGGTCTCCTTGTAGTTGGAGCTCATGTGGGCCACCAGATCGCGCACGGACCAACCGGCGCAACCACTCGGTCGGCTCCACTCCTCGTCGGTGAGCGACGACACCACCGACTTCACCTCGTCCACCGCCAGACGCAACGCGACCACTGCTTCTTTCGACACGATGTTCCCCCTTCGTTCACACCCTGTATACACGCGCCGCGGTGCCCGAGAAGAGCGCAGCTCGCTCGGACGCCGAGAACCCCGCGGTCAACTTCTTGTAGGCGTTCCACAACACGCCGTAGGACACCGACAGCCGGTCGACGGGGAAGTTCGACTCGAACATGCACCTTTCGGGCCCGAAGCATTCGATGGCGTGCAGGTAGTACCGGGACTGCTGGTCGAGGAACTCGTCCGACGTGGGTGGACGCTCGGCGGTGTTCCAGCCGAAGCCGTTGTCGGGCATGGCGAGCCCGCCGATCTTGGCCACCGTGTTCGGCAACGCCGCGATGTCGGCGATGTCGGTCTTCCACCGCGCGAAGATCTCCTCGCGATGCGACGCGTACGGCCCGACGCCGATGGGGGTGCCGAAATGGTCCAACACCATGGTGGTTCCGGGTGTGGCGCGGGCCAAGTCGAGGAACTCGCGGTTCTGATGGTGGTAGTGCCACGAGTCGTAGGTGAGCCCGCGCTCGCCGAGTCGGCGCACGCCACGTCGGAAATCGGGATCCAGATACAGGTCCCGGGGAGCACGGCCCGGAATCATCATCGCGTCGGGATGCTCCGCACGTGACAGTGCGTCGCGCACTCCGCGGAACAGACCGCGGCCGGCCTCGGTGTGGCGATCCAACAGATCGTCCAGATCGTCGCGACGGAGATCGACGTGCCCCACGATTCCCGCCATCAACGGCTCGGGGTCCGCGAGGGCTTGATCGGCGATGTACCGCGTCTCGCCGAGTGAGCGCAAGTGTTCGGGAGCGGAGCGGTCGTACGCCGAACCACACTCCATGAAGACCGTCTTGATCACCTTGTGGGCGCCCCGACCGACGTGGCCGTTCACGTCACGATGCAGGTCGTCGCGCTGATAGGGGAGGCCTTGCCCGACCGGCCACAGGTGATGGTGCGGATCGATGATCTCGAGGTCGGGATCGATCACGTCCTCGATGACCTGATCCAACCATTCCTGCGTTCCCGGTGTCGCCATCCACGCATCCTGACCGCCGGACCCGGACTTGGCAAGAGAGATCAATGGGTTCGTTGCAGGTGTCGCACCTCGCCGGACCAGAGGGGGGTGAGAACCGCGACCAACGCGATGGTGCCCATGATGAGGAGCGACGCGCGGGCCCCAATTCCGTCCGCCATCGGCCCCGCCAGGAGAAGTCCGAGTGGGGCGAAAGCCAACGATCCGAACGCGTCGTACGAGCCGACGCGCGACAGAGCCTCTTCGGGGACGTTCGTCTGCAAGGTGGTCATCCAGTTCGCGTACATCACGTCGACGGCGACGCCGGTGCCCATGGCCGTGACGAAAAGGATCCACAGTGGCGCCGAGAGTCCGGTGGCGAGCATCCAGGCCGCACCGATGGGCATCACACCGACGGCGATCAGCAACGGTCGGTGGGGTTTGAAGCGGAACGCCAACGCGGTGCCCAGGATGCTGCCCACGCCGAATCCGAACATCATCGTCCCCATCGCTCGGGCACCGTCGAATTCCTCTTTCATGTGCACGGGAGCGAGCACCGCGATGAAGGCCTCGAACGCCAGGTGATAGAAGGCGAAGGAACCCACGATCAACACGATCCAACGGCGCGACGAGAACTCCGTCCAGCCCACGCGCAACTGGGTGATCATCGAGGTGCGGTCCTCGTCGGTGTTCTCGCCGAACGACTTCGGCAGACGCAACGACAAAACCAGTAGTCCGGCCACCAGGAACGAGGTCGCGTCACCCAGCAAGCCCCAGCCGGGTCCGGCGGTGGCCACGATGAAACCGGCCACGCTCGCTCCGATGGTGTAACCCACGTTGGCGCCGAAGCCGAGGATCGAATTCGCGCCCTGCAGAAGTGGGCCGGGCACGATCAGGGGCATCAATCCGCTGAATGCCGGGTACCAGAGCGCGTTGAGAACGCCGAAGATGAAGCCGTTCACGCACAGCAAGGGCACCGACGCGTTGTCGGTGAGAAAGGCGATGGCGCTGATGGCCACCACCGCGCTGCCGATGATGTCGGTGGATCCCACCAACTGCGAACGACCGAACCGGTCGGCGGCCACGCCACCGACGAGTAAGAAGGTCACCAACGGGATCATCTGGGCGGTGGTGACGAGACTCAACGACCCGGCGTCGGCGCCGTCCAACGACAGCACCCCGAAGGCCAGCGCGATGGGCGCCATGCCATTGCCGACGTTGGACACGAAACGGGCGGCCAAGAGAATGCGGTACCGCGGGATCCGCCACAATTCCCGCAACTCCTCGAACACTGTCAGCTCCATTTCGACTCGGAACCGTCACATTATCGGTGGTGTTACTCTTGGACAGGGGGAAGACCATGACGACGTACGCCGACCAGCGCCACGTGATCGACATCGACGCGCACATCCTCGAGCCGGTCGGCTGGTTGCGAAGTTACGCCTCCGCGGACGTCAGGGAACGAATCCCCGAACTGGGGTCGGACGATCCGGATTTCGCTCGTCAGCTGCGCGAGGCCGAAGAGGATCATCGACGCCGTTCGGTGGACGAGGCGTTCCGGGACGATGCGGCGCGCGATTACATGCGCATGGCCCGCAAGGGTTGGATGTCCTTCGGTGGTTGGGACACCGACGAGAGATCCATCGCACTGGATCGATTGGGCTTCGAGTCGCAGCTGATCTTCCCGACGGGCTCGTTCGCCCAGATCTACGAAACCCCTCACGAGTTCCGCGCCCGCGCCATCGCGGCCATGAATCGGGGTCTCGTCGATTTCTGCTCCGACCCCCGTTTGATGGCCACCGCCTACGTGCCGTTCGAGTTCGGGCCCACGACGGCGATCGAATTCGTCGATGCCGCGGTGGCGGCCGGAGTGTCGGGCGTGTTGATCGACTCCATTCCGTCGTCACGCCAACGCTCGTTCACGCATCCCGACTACGACCCGGTGTGGGCACGGATACAGGACTCCGGCATTCCGGTGTTCCTGCACGTGGGTGCCGATCAGAACTACCGACCCGTGCCGAAGGTCTTCTTCGACAACGGTCGTGACATGGCGCACTTCCGCTCCGATGCTCCGGGTGACCCGTTGTCGTTCATGGGCATCGGATATCCGGCCGAGTTGTTCCTGGCATCTCTCGTGTACGACGGCATCATGGAGAAGTTCCCGCTTCTCCGTTTCGGAATCACCGAGTTGGGGGCCACGTGGCTGCCGTCGTTCCTTCATTTCATCGACACCGGTCAGCGGTCGTTCCGCAACATCCAGGACCTCTCGCATCTGACGATGAGGCCGTCCGACTATTTGCGTCGTCAAGTGGTGGTCAGTCCCTTCGCCGGTGAGGACGTCGGTTGGGTGATGGAACAAGCGGGCGTCGAGATGGTGGCGTTCTCCTCCGATTATCCGCATCACGAGGGAACCGACGATCCGATCCGTCGTTTCGAAGCCAGCATGACCGGACTCGACGACGACGCGCGCGCGGCGTTCTACGACGGCAATGCCCGCCGCTTGTTGGGACGGTAGGAATCAGCCGCGGGAGAACTCGCGGATCACGCGACCCGGACGTTCTCCGGTGTGGCGACCCTGTTCGGTGACCACCTTGCCGTTGACCACCGTCGCGGCGTAGCCCCGGGACTTGATGACGAAACGCCCCTTGCCGTTGGGGAAGTCGTTCACGTACTCCGGGTATTGCGTCTGCAACGCCGTCGGATCGAACACGTTGATGTCGGCGAAGTAGCCCTCGGCCAGCGTGCCGCGATCGATCAGACCGAGCACCGCGGCGGGCTTGGCCGTGAGCTGATGAACGGCGGTCTCGAGCGACACCACCTTGCGGTCCCGATGCCAGTACGACAGATAGAAGGTGGGGCTGTCCGCGTCGCAGATCTGCCCGGCGTGCGCACCCGCGTCACCGAGTCCGGGAACCACTCCTTCGAGTTGCAGGTACGCCTCCATCGACGTGGTGTTGCGGTTGAAGAACCACGCGTTGTACACCTCGCGACCCTCGCTCTGCAGCAAGCGGTCGACGATCAGTTCCACGGGAGTCACACCGGCGGCATCGGCCAAGGCGGCAACGGACGTGGGGTTGTCGACGTTGTAGTCGGGCAGTTCATCGAGGCCGAGCGGGTAGATCTTCTTCGGGTCGTACCAAGTGCCCTTGCGGTTGCCCTCGTCGATCAACTCGGCGCGACGCACCGGATCTCGCAGTACGGCCAAGCGCTCCTCGACGGTGGGCAGGGCCATCATGGCCGCCCACGTCTTGCCCTTCACCGGCGGGGTCTGCTTGAGACCCATCAACGTTCCGCCGGGTGCCCACGGTGGACGCGGTCTCGTTGAGGAAGTTGTCCCAGTACTCCACGAAGCGCATGTCGCCGTCTCCGGCGCCACCGGAGAACAACACGTCGCCGGCGCGACCGGCCATGGTACGCAACAGTTCGATCTCGTGCTCGAACTTGGTGCCGAAGTCGTTGACCGATTGGAAGAGACCGCCTCCGGCGCGGTTCATACCGTCGGCGATGGCTTCGTATTCCTTGATCTTGGCCAGTGTTCCCGGCACGTAACGACCGTCGGGAACGAAGTGCAACAGAATGCGCGACGTGGAGAAACCCACCGCGCCTCCGGCCACCGACTCCTCGGCGATGTCGGCCATGCGACCCAGTTCCTCCGGCGTGGGGTCCTCGTCGCCGAGCGAACGCTCACCCATCACCTGGGTGCGAATGGCGCAGTGACCCACCAGGCCGACCACGTTCAACGCCGGTCGCAGTCGCTGCACCGAATCGAGATACTCGGGGTAGGTCTCCCAGTCCCACGGAAGTCCGTCGAGAATCGCCTGACGCGGGATGTCCTCGACGCTCTCCATCATCTCGGCCAGGAACGCGCGGTCCTGTTCGACCACGGGGGCGAACGTGACACCGCAGTTACCCATGAGAACCGTCGTGACGCCGTGCCACGAACTGGAGGTCATGTACGGGTCCCAACCCACTTGCGCGTCGAGGTGCGTGTGCAGATCGACGAAGCCGGGGGACACCACCATGCCGGTGGCGTCGATCTCGCGTTCGGCGGTGGCGTCAGCCAACAGTCCGATGGCCGCGATGCGGTCACCGTTCACCGCCACGTCGGCGCGAACCGCCGGCTTTCCGGTGCCGTCCACCACCGAACCACCACGAATGATGAGGTCGTACTTCATCCCAGCCCCCTGAAGTGTCGAATACTCCGGCGATCACGGGCCCCTGCCGAGCCGACGACACGCCTGTTGCGCCCGAACAATAGAGGGAAAGGGGGCAAGAACTACGCTCGGAACATGCCCAAACCCGGAATGCATTCAGGAAACGCCACCGACGACGCGATGAACCTGGCCATGTCGGCCAAGGTCGTGCCGCTGTACGACGCCGTCGTGAGGTTCATCAACGAGGAAGTGGAGCCGGTCACCGCCGAGTTCTACCGACTGGGCGAGGGGCGCGCCGACCATTGGGGCTACGGCCCGGGTCAGTTGGAATTGCTCGACTCGCTGAAGGCCAAGGCCAAGAAGGCCGGGCTCTGGAACTTCTTCCTTCCCAACGCCGAGACCGGCGAGGGTCTGAGCAACCTCGACTACGCGTACATCGCGGTCGAGTTGGGCAAGAACCCCATCGCGTCGGAGACCATGAACTGCAGTGCGCCCGACACGGGCAACATGGAGGTGCTCGAGCGGGTGGGCACTCCCGAGCAGAAGAAGAAGTGGCTCGAGCCGTTGTTGGCGGGCGAGATCCGTTCGGCGTATGCCATGACCGAACCCGACGTCGCGTCGTCGGACGCGAAGAACCTGGAATGTCGTGCGGTGCTGGACGGTGACGAGTGGGTCATCAACGGCGAGAAGTACTACATCTCGGGTGCCGGTGATCCGCGATGCAAGATCATGATCTGCATGTTGATGACCAGTCCCGATGCGCCGCCGCATCGTCGTCACTCGCAGATCCTCGTTCCGATGGACACGCCCGGCGTTCAGATTCTCGGTCCGATGGAGGTCTTCGGCGAGGACGACGCACCGCACGGTCACATGCACCTTCGCTTCACCGACGTTCGCGTGCCGACCTCGAACATGTTGTTGGGCGAGGGGCGGGGCTTCGAGATCTCGCAGGTGCGCCTCGGACCGGGTCGTATCCATCACTGCATGCGATCCATCGGTGCCGGTGAGCGCGCCCTCGAGTTGATGATCCGCCGTGGTCTCAGTCGCGAGGCCTTCGGCAAGCCCATCGCGCGGTTGGGCAAGAACCCCGAGGTGATCGCCAGGGCCCGTATCGAACTGGAGGCGTGTCGTCTGATGGTGTTGCGCGCCGCCAAGGCCATGGACACGCTGGGCAACGCCGAGGCGCGGGTGTGGGTGAGTGCGGTGAAGGCGATGGTGCCCATCCGCGTGTGTGCCATCATCGACGAGGCCATCCAGTTCCACGGTGCTGGTGGGTCGCAACGAGATCTCCCGTTACGAGGGTGAGGACAACGACACCACCCGTCAGGCGCGCGAGCGCCAGGGCATGTTCGCGGGACCGGCCTGAACATGACCGTCGTCGTGAGCAAGGAAATCACCGCGTCGCCCGACGTGGTGTGGTCGATGGTCAGCGATCTCACCCGCATGGGGGAGTGGTCGCCCGAGAACAACGGTGGCGAGTGGGTGAAGGGCGCCACGGGTCCGGCCGTGGGGGCGCGCTTCAAGGGACGCAACTCCGACGGGAAGAAGAGCTGGAGCACCACGGTCCAGGTGAACGAGTTCGATCCGCCACGCAAGATCAACTTCTCGTTGATGGTCGGTCGCTCGGCATGGTGCGACTGGGTGTGGGAGGTCGCACCGTCGGCCAACGGAACGTTGGTGACCCATTCGTGGATCGATCGTCGCAGCAAGTTCGCCAACTGGTTGGGCGGAAAGGTGAGCGGCGTGACCGATCGTGCCGCTCACAACCGGGCCAACATGGAACGCACCTTGGACGCGTTGGCCGGAGCGGTTCGTGGAAGTTGAGATGATCGTCGAGATCCCCCAAGGATCTCGCAACAAGTACGAGATGGACCACGACACGGGGGCCATCTGGTTGGACCGCACGTTGTTCACCGCCACGCAGTATCCGTTGGATTACGGCTTCTTCCCGAACACCTTGGGCGAGGACGGCGATCCCTTGGACGCGCTCGTGTGGTTGAGCCAGCCCACGTTCCCCGGTTGTCACGTGTGGGTGCGACCGGTGGCGGTGTTCTGGATGGAGGACGAGGCCGGCGGTGACGCCAAGGTGTTGTGCGTACCGTCCCACGATCCACGGTTCACGAACTACGTCGACATCGGTGACCTACCCGAGCATTTGTTGGCCGAAGTCGGCAACTTCTTCGAGGTCTACAAGCTGATCGAACCCGGCAAGGACACCACGGTGCGGGGTTGGGAGGGTCGCGAGGCCGCCGAGAAGGAGATCGGGGCCGCCAAGGCGCGCTACACACGCTGAGTCAGTGATTCGGTTCAGCTATCGGATGCCTGGCGTCCTTCGTGGACCCAGGAGCGCTCGGCCGGCGTGCTCTAGGGTCTCCCGCATGGGGACCCTGGAGAACCGCGCCATCGCCGAACGCCATTGGGAGTTCATGTACGCCAAGGATTGGGACGGCGTCGCCTCTCAGTTCGCGCCCGATGCCCAATACATGGACGTCGGCGCCGTTCCGCCGGCTGATCGCGCATCCGTTCACGTCGGTGATGCGCATTCGTGACGGGCTGATTCACGAGTGGCACGACTACTCGCACTTGAACAACCTGCTCGACAAGGCCCCTCGTTGGTGGATCGAGTACATCATGAGCGGGGGCACGACCCCCATCCCCTGAACGGGCGACGGGTCAGAGGCCGCTGACGAAGGTCAGCACCGCCACCACCATCAACACGGCCGCGGGCGCGGTGTTCGCCGCGGTGTCGCGGGCGCGCAGGTGCAACGCGGTCGCCAGAAAAAAGTAGACGCTCAGGCACAGTGCCGCGTACGAACCCAGAGCGTCGTTGGAGAATCCGATGAGCAAACCGAGTGCGCCGGCGACCTTGGCGATGCCCAGGGCCGGAATCACACGGGTGGGCATGCGCAAGCGCTGCATGCTCTCGACGATTCGGGGCAACAGCTTGAAGTCGGCCACGGCCGAGGCCACGCACACCAGAGCCAACAGGATCGACAGGACGACGTTCACGACTTCCACGAGAGAAATCTAACGTCTGATGGGTGGTGCGAGCCCCACACCGAGACGATGGGGGCTAGGTTGACTCGATGGACGACGTCGACATCCTCCGCGAATTGGAACCGGAGGCCGGGCGTCTGCTCGCGCGCCATCTCGAAACCGCGGAAGAGTGGTATCCCCACGAGCACGTGCCGTGGGAGCGCGCCGCGCAGTTGAGAGATGGCGGTTTCACGCACGGCGAGGCTCCGCTGTCGGCGGGCGCCCGCTCGGCGTTGCTGGTGAACCTGCTCACCGAGGACAACCTGCCGTGGTACACGCGCACCATCTCGCGCATGTTCGGCGGTGACTCGGCGTGGGGTGCATGGGCTCAACGCTGGACCGCCGAGGAGGGTCGCCACGCCATCGTGATGCGCGACTACATCACCGTCAGCGGTTTGGTCGATCCGAAAGTTCTCGAGGACGGTCGCATGGCCCAGGTCAGCAGCGCCATCGTTCCCGAGCCGCTGTCGGCGGCTGACGGTATGTGTTACGTGGCCATCCAAGAACTGGCCACGCGCATCTCGCACCGCAACACCGGGACCCAACTGAACGACCCCGCTGGGTACAACGTCATGATGAAGTTGTCATCGGACGAGAACCGTCACCATCTCTTCTACCGTGATCTGGTGTCCAAGTTCATCGAACTCGATCCCAGTGGTGCCATCGAAGCGTTGAAGCGTCAGGTGACCGGATTCGCCATGCCCGGCATCGGAATCCCCGGTTTCATCGAGCACGCCAAAGCCATCGCCGGCGCCGGCATCTACGACTTCGCGATCCACCACGAGCGCATCATCACGCCGTTGGTGTTCCGGCAGTGGGCCATCGACAAGGTGGAGGGCCTCAGCGCCACCGCCGAAGAGGCGCGAACCAGTCTGTTCAAGTACATCGACCGCGTCGCCAAGGTGGCCCGCCGTCAGGCCGAGCGACTGGCCGAACGTCAGGCGACCATCGCCGCCGCGCTCTGACTCACAGCACCTTGCGGAAGATCTTGGCCTTCTTCTCGGTGTAGGGCGGGTACGCCAGCGACGGATCGATCTTGGTGCCGCGCTTCAGAACCGGCTTCAGGTGCTGGAACAAGCGCACGCCGGACTTGCCGTGGTAGCCGCCCATGCCGCTCTCGCCCACGCCTCCGAAGGGAAGGTGCGGACTGGTGAGGTGCATCAGGGTCCCGTTCACGGTGACGCCACCGGCGGTGGTGCGCGACAGAACGGTGTCGATCACGCTCTTGTTCTCGGCGAACACGTACAACGCCAGCGGATGCGGGCGCGCGGTGATGAACGAGATCGCGTCGTCGATCGACCCCACGGGCACCACCGGCAACAGCGGTCCGAAGATCTCCTCGGTCATGAGCGGTGAGTCCATGTCCACGTCCACCAGCACGGTGGGGGAGATGTAACGCTCGTCCTCCTTGGTGTCTCCGCCCAGAGCGACGGTGCCGCCCGACATGAGGCGTTGCAGGCGGTCGAAGTGACGGGGCGACACGATGCGTCCGTAGCTGTCGCTGGTGTGCGGGTTCGACCCGTAGAACTCGTCGACGGCCTTGCCCAATTCGTCGATGAACGGCTGGCGCAACTTCTCCTCGATCAGCACGTAGTCGGGGGCGACACACGTCTGACCGGCGTTCAACCACTTGCCCCACGCGATGCGTCGTGCCGACACCTTCAGATTCGCACTGGAGTCGATGATCACCGGGCTCTTGCCACCCAGTTCCAGGGTGACCGGGGTGAGGTTCTTGGCGGCGGCGGTCATGACGATGCGTCCCACCGTTCCGTTGCCCGTATAGAAGATGTGGTCGTAGTGCTCGGCGAGCAAGGCCGTCGTCTCGGGAACGCCGCCCTCCACCAACGTGACGGCCGTGGTGTCCATGTATCGGGGGACCAAGCGCGCCAACACCGCCGACGTGGCGGCCGACACCTCGCTCGGCTTCATCACCACGGCGTTGCCGGCGGCGATGGCTCCGGCGGCCGGCACCAGCAACAACTGCACGGGGTAGTTCCACGGCGCGATGACCAGCACCACGCCCAAGGGTTCGGGCATCAACACCGACTTGGCGGGCATCGTGACGATGGGCGTGGGCACCCGCTGGGGCTTGTTCCACTTCTTCAGGTTCTTCAGCATCAGCTTGATCTCGCCGGTGACGAAGGCGATGTCGGTGATGAAACCCTCGACGCCGGGCTTGCCGAGATCGGTCTTGAGCGCGGCCAGGAAGTCGGCCTCGTTCTCCTCGAGCATGCGGATCATCTGCTCGAGTTGGTGCTTGCGCCAGGCCAGCGGACGGGTGTGGCCGGAGTTGTAGACGGAGCGAAGGGTGTCGGTGACGTTGGTCATCCCCACGTTCTATCCCGATCTGGGTAGCCGAAGTAGCCGAAAACCGACACTTCGGCGACCCAGATCGCCGGTGGGGGGTCAGGGTTCGACGATGGGGAAGCCGGGGGTGAAGGTGTCGAGGTTGCCGAAGACCTGCAGCAGGGCCGTGGCATCACCGTCGAGGGTGACGTTGCCGGCCCCGATCTGGTCCACGAACGTCGTCTGCTGGGTGAGGATGTCCACCAGCAATGAACGCGTGATGGTGATGCTGGCCACCGCGGACTCGTCGTGTCGACCCGGCACCGAGAACAGTGTCCGGTGCGACAGGCCCAGCACCCACTTCTCGTCGGGGGTGCCGGCCAGGTCGGGGAACGTCCAGTTGATGCGCAGGTTCAACCCACCCACGTCCTCGCTCTTCACGCGCAACGAGATGGTGTCGAAGATCTGCTCGACGGTCATGGCCACCAGGATTCCGCGGCCCCGGGCGGCACCCGCTCCGAGGTCCGGAGGTCCGTAGCGCAACTCCTGCGCTCCCATCAGATACGCGTTTCGGAACGTCGACGACTCGCTCTGATACCCGAGCTGCTCGAGGATGTCGGCCTGCAGGGCCCGCGCCGTTTGGTTCGACGGATCGGCGAACACCACATGGTTCACCAATTCGGCACCCCAGCGATAGTCGCCGGCGTCGAACGCGGCGCGTCCGGCGTCGAGCACTTTGTCGGCACCGCCGGCCAACTCCACGTAGCGCCGGCCCACCTCGGTGGGCGGCAACTTGTTCAGGTTGGCCGGGTTGCCGTCGTACCAACTGAGGTATCGCTGGTACACGGCCTTGCTGTTGTGCACCAGGTCGCCGTAGAAGCCGTGCGTGTGCTCGTGGGCCAGGAAGTCGTCGGGCAGCCGCAGTTCCTCGGCGATCTCGGTGGCCACGTATCCCTTGTTCGCGAGGCGCATGGTCTGGTCGTGCGTCCACTTGTACAGATCGCGCTGTAGTTCGAGGAACTCCCGCGCGTCGTCGCGTCCCCAGCGGGGCCAGTTGTGCGAGGTGAACAACACGTCGATGTCCGCACCGAACAGTTCGAGGGCCTCGTTGATGTACTTCGACCAGCGCAGCGAATTGCGCACCAACGCGCCGCGAATGGGGATGAGGTTGTGCATGGTATTCGGTTTCCGGGGTCAGCTGGAACACGATGCGCACGCCGTCGACGACCATCTCTTCGCCGGTGCGCGTGATGTCGTGCGTGGGGGCGATGAGGGTGTTGGGGCCGACCGGGATGGCGTTGCCCAAACCGCAGTCCACGTGACCGCGCGGCCCGGGCGGCAACAACGGTCCGAACTGGTACAGGGCGCGACGACCCATCGCCGGTCCGGCGATGATGTTCTCGCCCACCACCTCGTGCAGGAAGCCGACGGGTGCGATCACCTGACACCGTCCCTCGTCGACGTCCGCTTGCGACGTGACGCCGAGAACCCCACCGAAATGGTCGGCGTGCGAGTGGGTGTAGATGACGGCCACCACCGGCCGATGTCCGAGGTGCTCGGTGATCAGGTCGTAACCGGCGCGCGCCGTGGCCTCCACCGTGAGCGGGTCGACGACGATCCAACCGGTGTTGCCACGGATGAAGGTGATGTTCGAGATGTCGTAACCACGCACCTGCCACACACCGTCGGTGACCTCGAACAGACCGTGATGGGCGTTCAGTTGGGCGTGGCGCCACAGGTTGGGATGCACCGTGTCGGGCGCGTCGTCGGCCAGGAAGGCGTAACGTCCGATGTCGGAGACCCGGCGACCCTGGGGATCGGCGATGTTGGTGTCGCTCAGCGCGGCCACGAACCCCTGACGCGCACGATCGAAGTCGGCGGGATCGAGAGCGGTGAACGACGCGGCGTTTCGCGCGCGCGTGTGCTTCGATGCCGGCTTGGGCGAGGGGTCGGGGACGAGGGCCATGCGGAAACTGTAGGTGTCTCTCGTCGGTGCGCAAGAATGAGGTCATGGCCGCGAGCGGAGCTCCACGATGACCCGCCTGCTGTCCATCTCGGCGGGCGTCCATCCCGATCTGAGCCCCGCCGACATGGTGTCGACGGCCGCGAGCGCCGGTTGGCCCGCGTGTGGTATCTGGTTCGACGGCACCACGTGGTCGGATCGAACCACCGCCGAGGTTCGTCGTCGACTGGACGACACCGGAATCGTGGCGCTCGACGTCGAGCCGATCATCCCCGCCGACGGTTCCGACGATCACGCGGCTCGGTTGGTCGAGGCCGCCGCCCGGCTTGGAGCGCGTTTCGTGTTGTTCACCAGTCGACTGAAGGATCACGGGGCGACGGCGGCTCGCTACGCCGAGGTGTGTGCCATGGCCGAACCGCACGGAATCACCGTGGTGTGCGAGTTCCTTCCCATCTTTCCGTTGTCGTCGATCGCCATCGCCGATCTGGTCGTGTCGGGGGTACGTTCGAAGAACACCGGAATTCTCGTCGACAACCTCCACCTGTCGCGCTCGGGGGGTTCGGTGGATGACGTCCGCCGACTCGGACCTGGGAGGTTTCCGTACCTGCAGATCGCCGACGCACCGAACGAACGCCCGGCCGACATGGGTGCATTGTTCGACGAGGCGCTGAACGGACGGCTGTTGCCCGGTGACGGCGATCTTCCGATCGCCGACCTGCTCGACGCCGTGCCCGACGTGGCGTTGTCGTTCGAGGTTCGCTCACGGTTCCTGCGCGAGACCTACATCGATCCGGTGGAACGCGCCACGGTCTTGCTGGAAGCGGCCCGGCGAACCTGCGTCTAACGGAACGCCACGGTGGCGTGAATCCACGTTTGCGGGGTTCCGCTTTGCGTCCACGTGGGTGATGCCACGGGTCCTCCCGTCGCGGCGACGTTCGTGTCCGCCACGCCGAATGACACCGAGCCGGAACCCGGACTGGTGTTGGCCGAGACCCGAAACGCGAAACCCTTCGGTGTCGACAGGGCCAGCGAGGTCGCGCCGTTCGTGGCGACGATGGAGACGACGACGGCGTTCGACGCGTCGGTGACGATGTCGGACGGTGACGTGAACGTGGTCGAGGCCGGGGACGTCCCCGCGACGATATTGGACGTGGCGATCACCGGGTTCGTGTTGTTGCCGTTCACCTGCCCGTAATTGATGATGCGGGTGCTGGCTCCCACTCCGTTGGCCTGCGGGTCGAGGGTCACCGACGTCGAGGCATCGGCGACACGCCACGCGACGTAGAGGTGCGCGCTCGACACACCACTCACACCGCGGCTGACCAACTCGCTCCATCCGGTGGGAGTGGTCGGGCTCTTGTTGCGACCGCTGACCGACACCAAGAGAAGAACGTCTCCGCTGCGCGTCCCCGTCGGATACGGAACCACGACGTTCGCGCCGACGGACGCGACGTCCGAGCCGTTTGCGAGATGGGCCAACCGCGGCACGAGGAAGGGAGCACTCGCCGTGCTGCGTGGCAAGGACCACGGAGTGGAACCGGCGATGTCGATGTACGGCATCTCGGTGTACGAGTAGGTGCCGTCGGCGACGGATGTGCCGTCCGTGCACGAGACGATGTCGTTGGTGACCGTCCCCGCCGGACGAACCGAACACACGGACGATGGTGCGCCGCCCGACATGGTGCGCTCGACGGAGTAGGCGACCGGCCTCGACGAGACGACACGCTGCCAGTCGAGCCGCACGAAGCGATTCTCGATGCTCGGAGTGATCACCGGTGCCACGGTCGGCGACAGCGTGGCACCGGTGAATTCCGACGGGGGTGAGGAGATGGCGGCGGAGAAGCGGGCACTGGTCGACGCCGGACGCAGTCCGACGTTCGCCAGGAGCGCCAAGGCCCCCACCGCGACGACCGCCGCCATGATCCTCAATTCGTCATCAACCCCAGATGATGGTGTTGCACTGCTGGCCGGCGACGCAATCGCCGATCGGCTGGTTCGCGCTCTGCACCGCCCGGAACGTGAGGGTGATGGAAGTGTTGCCGCCCTGCAGCGCGTTGGGGGCCAGCAACGGCAGCAGATATTCGATACCGAACGACACCGTGGTGTTCGTGGTGGCGGGAGTGGCGGCGATCAGGATGTGTTCGACCGTCTCACCCGAGTTCACCGTGGTTGCGGTGCCGTCGAGGGTCTTGTACTTGGTGCCGTTCATGATGTTGGTGGAACCGGCCCCGACGTAGAACTGCAGACCATCCTGTCCCGCGGTGTAGAGATTGGTGCCCGTGGTGGCCACGGCCACGTCGACCGAGAGCCACGCGGTCGAACTTCCCGTGTACTTCACTTCGTACGTGCACGAGTCGAGCGAGTTCGAGCCGGTGGCCGCGAACTTGGACGAGTCACCGGGGGCCATCCCGGAGATGTCGCACTCGATGCTCGAGGCGTCGCCCAACCCGACCGTCACGGTGCCGGCCGCGAAATCGTTGGATCCACTCGTCTCCGAGGCGCTGAACAGGGCCAAGGTCGATCCGATCACCAAGGTCCCCATGGCGGCGATCGCGAGTAGCCCACCCCCGAGGTTCATGGTGAATCGCGCGTTTGGTCGTTTCATTGCATTCCTGCTTTCTGTTGTTGTGTTCTGGTGATGGGTTCCCGCGTCATCAGCACGGCGAGGTGAGCCAGGAGAAGAGCACTCAGCAGCACGAAGCCCAAGCGGGGGCGCTGCAAGGCGAACAGCAGGAAGCCGGCGCGCGGCATGTTCGTTCGGTAGACACCGATCACGTCGGTGGACGCGACGCGTCGGGAATCCGCGGATTCGTTGGCGTCACCTTTGGTCGTGAAGCTGACGCCGCCGGAATCGTTTTCGACGACGTCGACGATGCGGTGAGTGACGAGGACCGTGTTGTCGGCGGGGCGAAACGTCACGATGCGACCGGGTCGGAGGTCGGCTACTTCCTCGGCATCGAGGGATCGGATGATCACGGCATCTCCGGTGTCGAACGTGGGGGACATGGAGCCCGACCGCACGATCAACACTTCGTTGCCGAACGCCCGCAGTCCGGCGCGGCCCGACGACGTCATCGTCACGGCGACGATCGCGAGCGTGAGAAGTCCGAGAGTGAGGACCGCTCCGGTGCAAAAGGCCCGCACGCAACGGGTCAACAAATGAAGGTGAAATTGTCCGCGCGAGTTGGTGGGGCCGACGTGTTCGACGTGTTCGACGTGTTCGACGTGTTCGACGGAAGGCACGCGAACAGTGAAGAGTGATTCCTACCGAATCTCGCTCCACGTATGTACCCCGGAGCGGGTACAAATCTCACTCGTCAGCCATGGTCCCGATTCGGCGTGAAGTAGTCGTCGAGGGCGAACTCGGTGGGTTGATCGAAGAACGACCGGACCGACACGATCAGCCCGTCGGCATCCACCGTGAAGATCTCGATGCCGTTCACCTCGACGACGCGATCCCCGAGATGACCCTCGTTGCGCATCACGACCGCGGCCTCGGCGCCGGCCTCGACGATCTGTCGTGGCCGCAGATACCAACGCCGCCCGGGACGGAACGAGCGATCCCACGAGTTGTGAACCGCCTCGGCACCAGTCTTCGGAGGTGTCCCCACGGGGTCCTCGAACGTCACGTCATCGGAGAAAAGTTTCACCCATGACGCGCGATCGCGGGCGTTCCAGTACGCGACATGTCTGTCGACGGCGGTTCGGGCCAACCCCATGCCTCCGTTGTACACGATTCGGGGCAGGGTGTGGCAGGTGATCCGTGTCCGAACTACCGTTTCGAACACGTTCCGTCAGGGGGAAATCATGCGTCGTACATCCGCTTTGTTCGTTGCCGTGCTCGCCATCGGCGTGACCGCTTGTTCCGGAGACGACTCGTCATCGTCCACCGAGGCACCCACGACGGACACCGCGCCCATGGAAGCCTCGACGCCGCCGCCCACCGAGCCGCCGTTCGCTCCGGTTCCGCCGGCGGCCAGTGGCGTTGGTGCCACCACCGTCGAAGGTCCGGTCACCGGAGGCGCCGGCCAGATCGTGTTCGGTACGTCGGCTTTCGATGGTTCGGCTTTCGATTACGTCGAGGAGGAGTACTTCATCGCCGGCACGGCCACCAGTTACACGTCGGCGGTTCCGTTGTCCGAGGACGGCGCCTGGACCGTCGAGCCCAAGGACACCGCGGACTACAAGACCCGCATCGTGGTGCGGCGTCCCGCGGCGACGGAGACCTTCGGTGGCACGGTGTACGTGGAGTGGCTGAACGTGACCGCCGGTCTCGACACCGGGCCGACCTGGTCGTTGTCGTGGATCGACATGATGCGCCAAGGGGCGGT
>JAJTEQ010000053.1:0-4919 GCA_021298195.1 Ilumatobacteraceae bacterium | reverse complement strand
CAGGCCGACACCGTTATGGGCGGTTTGCAGCCCGAGGTCGTGATCGCCGCCGGCGAGTCGCAGTCCGGTTTCCGCATGGCGTCGTACCTGAACGCCTTCGCTCCGATGCACGATGTGTACAACGGCTACCTCGTCCACAGTCGTGGTTCAAGGGCGGCGAACCTCTACTGCGCGACGAACTGCGCCGATCCCGGCGACCCCAGCGACGTGAAGACCCCGCAGGTCGTGCGTATCCGCGAGGATCTCACACGTCCGGTGTTGAACTTCGTCACCGAGACCGACGTGGTGGGAACCGCGCTCGGGTACCGGCGCGCCGAGCAACCCGACTCCGACGTGTTCCGGAATTGGGAAGTGACCGGCACCGCGCACGGTGATGCGTACAGCCTCGGCATCAACGATGGTGAGAAGGGCGACGGTCAGGCCGACATCGAACTCTTCGAGGCCCAGTTCGGCGCACCCACGTCGGTGTACATGGGGATCATCGAGTGCTCCGAGCCCATCAACGCCGGTCCGCACACCTACGTTCTGCGCGCCGCGATACGCGCGCTCGACAGCTGGATTCGCACCGGTATCGCACCGGCCAGCACGCCCAAGCTTCAGAACAACGCCGACATCACCGGCTACGAGGTCGATGCCAACGGGGTGGCCCTCGGAGGCATTCGCACCCCCTACGTCGACGTTCCGATGGCGGTTCTTTCCGGCATCGGTCAGGACGGTGGCGGATTCTGCGGATTGTTCGGCACCACCACCTCGTTCACCGCGGACCAACTCGACGCGTTGTATCCGACCGCCGACGACTTCATCGCCAAGTGGAACGAGGCCACGGACGCCGCGGTGGCATCGGGTGCGATCCTCGAGATCGACGCCGACGCGATCAAGGCCGCCGGCGCCGAATACGGAGCCATGCGCGCTGGGATGTGAGCATTAGCGTAATGCCGTGAAGCATCGGCGCGACATCGAGGGCCTGCGCGCCGTCGCGGTCATTGCCGTTCTGCTCTTCCACTTCGGAGTGCCCGGCACGACCGGCGGGTACATCGGCGTCGACGTCTTCTTCGTGATCTCCGGATTCCTGATCACGTCGTTGTTGGTGGTCGAGCGATCCGAATCGGGGCGGGTCTCGTTGCGCGACTTCTACACCCGCCGCATCCGACGCCTCCTGCCGATATCGGCCACCGTGCTGACCACGACCGCGCTGGCCGCCGCGGTGTGGTTGGAGCCCACGCGCGTGGCCGATCTGGCCCGTGACATCCGGGCCGCGGCCACCTTCACCGTGAACATGGTGCTCGCCGATCGCGGCACCGATTATCTGGGTGCCGAACTGCCGCCGTCACCGATTCAGCACTACTGGTCGTTGGCCGTCGAGGAGCAGTTCTACATGGTGTGGCCGGCTCTCATCGCCGCGGTCACTCTCGGTGCGCGCAACGTTCGCGCACGGGTGGCGGCCACGATGGGTGTGGTCGTGGCGGTGTCGTTGTCGCTGAGCATCCTGTTGGTGGACGGGCATCCCTCGTGGGCCTACTTCGGTCTGCACACGCGCGCGTGGGAACTGGGTCTCGGCTCGTTGTTGGCCGTCGTCACTCGTGGTGTCCGGCGCATACCGGAATCACGACGCACGACGATCGCGTGGTCCGGATTGGCGGTCATCGCACTGTGCACCGTCACCTTCGGCGACGTCAAGAATTTCCCCGGTTGGATCGCGCTGATTCCGGTGTTGGCGACGTGCGCGGTGTTGGTGGGAGGCGACGAGTCGACGCGCGGTCCGGTGCGCTTGTTGGGGCATCCCCTCATGCAATGGGTCGGCCAGCGTTCGTACTCGCTCTACCTGTGGCACTGGCCGGCCTTGATCATCGCCGAGGCGCACGTGGGTGGCGATCTGTCGGTGGTGCAGCGGCTCGCGGTCCTGTCGATCACGGTCGGCTTGGCCGATCTGGGTCATCGATTCATCGAGAATCCGGTGCGACGGTCGTCGACGTTGGTGGCCAACGCGCGTTTCTCCTTCGGACTCGGCGCGGCGTTGGTGGTCGTGGGTGTGGGCACGGGAGCGGTGCTGGCCACCCATGAGCCGGACGTCTCGACCGGGGTGATCGCCAGCGCACCCACGTTCGCGCCGGTCGGTACGTCGTCGTCCACGTCGATCGCCGTTGCGGACTCGACCGTCGCTCCCGACAGCACCACCATCGCGACCACCACGTCGGTGCCCGAGCCGCTCGACTACATCTCGATGTCGAACGCCACCCCCATTCAGGCCGTCGTCGACGCGGTTGCGAATGAGGTGGTGCCCGACAATCTGGAGCCGCCCTTGTTGAGCGCCAAGTACGACACGAGCGTCGTGTACGAGAACGACTGTCATCAGTACTACGACACCGCGGTGAAGGAAGGATGCGTGTTCGGTGACCCGAACGGGGAGTTCACCATCGCCGTGTGGGGTGACTCACACGCCGCTCAATGGTTCGAGGCGCTGAACACGATCAGCACCGAGAACGGGTGGCGATTCCTGTCGATCACCCAAGGTGGCTGTCCGTTCCTCGACGTACTGACCTACAGCTCGACCGACCAGAGTGACAACGCGTTCTGTGTGCCGTGGCGCGCGAGCGTGCGCGAGTACATGCGGGCGCAGGGTGTCGACGTGGTTCTCCTGGCGCAGTACTACGAGTTGCGTGACGCCCGCGATCGACAGGCGATCCGCTCGGAGGTTTGGTCGGAACTGCTCGGTCCGTTGCTCGACGGTTTGCGCGCCGACGGCATCGAGCCGGTGATGTTGGGCGACACGCCCGATCCGCCCGACGACGTGCCCAAGTGCGTGTCCGGCAACAGATCGTCGGTGCAGACCTGTGCCGCGGGTGAGATGTCACCGGGAGCACGAGCCGTGGACGACGTCGTGCGGTCGATCACCGTGGATCGAAAAGTCGGTTTCGTCGAACCTCGCAAGTGGCTCTGCCCCGACGACACGTGCCCGGTGATCGTGGGCAATCTGCTGGTGTACCGAGACTCACATCATCTCTCGAACCGCTTCATGCAATGGCTCACGCCCGCTCTGGCCGAGGTCCTGGTTCCCTTCGTCGAGCGTCACGTTCAGTCCGCGGCGATGTAGGCGCCGACCACCTTCGTGGTGCGCCTCAACGAGACCTCCAGCTGCTCCTTCACCGCGGCACTGAGCGCGGGGTCGGCGAGGCCCGGCTTCACCAGACGAATCACCATGCCGTCGTACTTGTCGACCCAGGTCGGGTGCACGACCGGTTGCTCGACGGTGAAGCCACCGGCGTCGTTGCGGACCACGTTCACCGTGACGATCATGCCGTCCTGGGTGTTGGCTTGGGGCACGCCATCGGTGGGGTGGTAGCTGAGCTGGTTACCCAGTCCGAAGACGGTCCACACTCCGTTGACCTGCTCGATGGGCTGAACCATGTGGGCGTGGTGGCCGACGATGAGGTCCACCACACCCGACGACGTGACCTTCTCCGCGATCGATCGCTGTGAGTCGCTCACCGCGGTCTGCGAGCCCCAGTGCATGCTGACGACGACGAATTCCGCGCCCATGGCCCGAGCGTTCGTGGCATCGGCGATGATCCGATCGGGGTCGATCAGTGCCGAGCGCCAGTCCTCTCCCCGGGGAGTGCTGAGCCCGTTGTAGCCGTAGGTGTAGGACAGGTGCGTGAACTTGATGCCGTTCTTCTCGAGAACGGTGGGTTCGATCTCCGCGGGCGTGCGAGCCATACCCGCCTGGGTGATCCCGACCCGCTCGAAGTTCGCGATGGTCGCGTCGATGCCGGGAACCCCCTTGTCGAGGGTGTGATTGCTGGCCGTCGAGCAACGGTCGTAGCCGGCCCCGGCCACCGCGTCGACGATCGATGCCGGCGCACCGTAGAGCGGGAACGTGCTGGGATCCTCGCCGTCGGGGGCCACGGGCACCTCGAGATGGCAGATGGCGAAGTCGACGCTCTCGAGCAGCGGCTTCACCGTGGCGAACATCGGCGTGAAGTCGTAGCCGTTGCCTCCGGTGTTGTTGAGCGCCCGCTTGTAGAGCTGGCTGTGGATCAGCACGTCGCCGGCGAAGGCGAAGTTGATCCGGGGAGGCCCGGGCACGGTGGTGGTCGGGGCCGGGCTGGTGTCGGTCGGCTCGGACGCGATGGTGGGGCCCGCACTGTCGACGGGAGCCAGTTCGACCGGCAGCAACGGCCCCGTGGGGTCCGTGTTTCCCGAACCTCCGCCACATGCGACCAAGAGGCCGATGACACCGATGACACCGAGGGCGACGGGGAGCGATCGGTTCCGGATCATGTTCGAACTGTACATCTGGTCGGCCTCGGCACCCGGGTGACCGGTTGTGAAAGAATCGCGAGATGACCATCAACATCGGAAACCTGTTGGCCCGCCGTGCTCACGTGAACGCGAAGATGGAGGCGCTGTACGACGTCGCCGCTGATCGTCGTTTCACCTACGCCGAACTGAACGCCGAGACCAATCGCGCCGCCCAGTTGTTGGTGCGCGCCGGTGTGAAAAAGGGCGACCGGGTCGGGTTGCTGCTGATGAACTCGGCCGAATACCTCACCTCGTTCTTCGCCACCGCGAAGTTGGGCGCCGTGATCGTGCCGTTGAACTGGCGACTGGTGGCCGACGAGTTGGAATTCATCCTGAAGGACTCCGGCACCACGGCTCTGGTCTTCGGAGCCGAGTTCGCCGCCACCGTGTCCGACCTGCAGTCGCGCGGTGCCAAGACCGACGTGCGTTCGTGGTTGTACGTGGGTGACTCGGCGAACAAGCCCGAGTACGCCCTCGACTACGTGACGGAGTCGGCCAAGGAACAACCGATCGAACCCGCGGTCACCGCCTCCGGAGACGATCTGCTCTACATCATGTACACCTCGGGCACCACCGGTCTGCCCAAGGGCGTGATGCACTCGCACAACACCCAGTACTGG
>JAJTEQ010000052.1 GCA_021298195.1 Ilumatobacteraceae bacterium | reverse complement strand
CCCGACGGCGCGATCACCATCAACGCCGAACCGGCCGCGGCCGCGCGACCCACGTCCATGTCGCTGATGTTCACGCCGGCGTTGCCGAGCAACGTGCCCACCAAGCCGATCACACCGGGGCGATCGTCGTTGCGCACCACCAGCATGTTGTCGGCCGGCGGCACGTCGGTCGCATGATCCTCGATCATCACCAACCGGGCCTCGCCGTGCCGACCGATCAAGGTTGCGGCGATGCTGTGACCGTCGGCCCGCAACGTCACCAGATTCACGTAGTTGTGTGAGTCACGAGTCGACGTTTCACGAACCTCCACACCGGCGTTCTTGGCCAACTGCGGGGCGTTCACATACGACACCGGCTCGTCACTGAGCGCGCCGAAGAATCCCTTCAACGCACTCAGCGTGAGGATGCGATTGTCGTACTGTCCGATCTCGCCCTCGGCGATGATCTCGATCTGCTTGGGCATCGAACCGACCAGCGCGGCGAACAGACATCCGAGCCGCTCGGCGAGTGGCAGGTACGGGCGCAACGTCTCGTTGGCCTCGGCCGCCGACACGTTCACCGCGAAGGGCACGAAGTCACCGGCCAGCGCCAACTTCACCATGTCGGCGATGGTGTCACCGGCCTTGTCCTGTGCTTCGCGGGTGCTGGCGCCCAGGTGCGGCGTGACCACCACGTTGTCCAACGCGAACAGCGGACTGTCGGTGCACGGCTCCACGTCGAACACGTCGAGAGCGGCGCCGGCGATGCGACCCGAACGAACGGCCTCGGCAAGGGCCGCTTCGTCGACGATTCCACCGCGCGCCACGTTGATCACCCGCAGGTCGGGCTTGGCACGATTCAACATGTCGGTGCCGATGATGCCCTTGGTCTCCTTGGTCTTGGGCAAGTGCACCGTGATGAAATCGCTCTGCGCCATCAGGTCCTCGAGCGACATCATCTCGACACTCATCTGTCGCGCGCGATCGGCCGACACGAACGGGTCGTAGGCCACCAGTCGCATGCCGAACGCCAACGCCCGCTGAGCCACCAGTTTGCCGATGCGTCCGAGACCGACGATGCCCAGCGTCTTGTCGGAGAGTTCGACACCCTCCCACTTGCTGCGCTCCCAACGCCCGGCCTTCAGCGCGGCGTGAGCCTGAGCAACGTTGCGCGCCGACGCCATCAGCAACGCCATGGTGTGCTCGGCCGCCGACACGATGTTGCTCTGCGGCGCGTTCACGACCATCACACCACGACGGGTCGCCGCCTCGACGTCGACGTTGTCGAGACCGATTCCGGCGCGACCGACCACGATCAACTCGTCGGCGGATTCCAACACCTCGGCGGTCACCTGAGTGGCCGAGCGGATGATGAGGGCGTGGGCACCCTTCAGCGCCGCGGGCAAAGTCTCCGGGGTCAGGTCCAGGCGGACGTCGACGGTGTGACCCGCCGCGCGCAGTCGGTCGAGACCGCCGGCCGCGATTTCTTCGGAGACGAGGATTCGTGCCATATCGACCCATCATGTTGGTCGGTCGTGAGCCTTCCCAACGAATGGGTTTGACATTTCGTTCAAAATCCTCGCCGTCGGATGGTCGATTGTCACGCCTTAGGCTGAGCGTGTGGATCGCGCCCAGCACAAGGCCATCGAGCGCTGGTTCATCGGCCGCGGTGTTCCCCACTTCATCGTCGACTATTCCGCTCGCACCGACATCTGGACGCGCGCCATCCCCCTGTTGATCCTCGCCTACCTCGCCGGTGGCCTCAACGCGCTGAACCTGGCCCACTGGTCGACCGCGCGCAACTTGGTCGCCGCGGGTGTCACCATCGCCGTCCTCGTTCTCGGATGGACGGTCACCAACCTCGTGCTGCGCCGCCCGTTCTGGTCGGTGCCCACCGAGGTCGGCCGGCCCGAGTTGGTTGCGTTCGTCATCGGCCCCACCGTTCCGAGCGCCATCTTCGGACAGTGGGGAGACGCGCTTCAGGCGCTGCTCGAGGGCGTCATCATCCTCGGCGTCATCTACCTTCTGGCCGCTTTCGCGGTGGGTCAGCTGATCCTGTGGGCGATTCGGTCATCGTTCGGTCAGGCCGCCATGCTCGGCCGTCTGCTGGTGCGGGCGTTGCCCCAGTTGCTCCTCTTCACGGTCTTCCTCTTCATCAACGCCGAGGTGTGGCAGGTGGCGGGCACGCTGGCCGGTATCCCCTACATGATCGGCCTCGGCATTTTCTTCGTGCTCGGTGCCGTGTTCGTGTTGTCGCGCGTCCCTCGTTTGATCGACGGATTGGCCACCTTCGAATCATGGGACGAGGTCGGTTCCTTGGTCGCCGACACACCCGCGGCCGGCCTACCAGTTTCTCCGGGTACGCCCCTCGACAATCCCTTGGGGGGTCGCGAGAAGATGGACCTGATCCTGGTGTCCACTTTCAATCAGGCGGTCCAGGTCACCTTCGTCGCCATCGTCCTGACCGGTTTCTTCGTCACCTTCGGATTCGTGGCCATTCCGTTGGCGACACAGGCCGGATGGATGGGTGCCGACGACGCGAACGTGTTCTTCACCATCACGCTGAGCGGGCGTGACCTGGTGATGACCGAGGCGCTGATACGTGTGGCCGGATTCCTCGGTGCGTTCATCGGCATGTACTTCACGGTCGTGTTGAGCACCGACGACAAGTACCGCGCCGAGTTCGCCGAGGACACCGCGCCCGCCATTCACGAGGCCCTCGCGGTGCGCTTGGTGTACCGGTTGGCTCACCCCACGAGTTCGACGCACCCGGACAATCCATGAGCGACGTCGTCGTGCGCGAACTGCGCGGTCTCGCCGAGATGGACGCCTTGCGCCGCACCGCGGGCATCGTGTGGGGTGGGACGGCGGCCGACATGGTCAGCTCCGACTTCCTGATGGCGCTCGCTCACGCCGGCGGCTACATCGCCGGGGCCTTCCGGGACGACGAGATGGTCGGGTGCTCGTTCGGGATCCTGGCCGAACACGACGGTGAATGGTGTCTGCATTCGCACATCACCGGGGTCGTCCCCGACCGGCAGAACTCGGGGGTGGGGGCCCGGCTGAAGTTCCATCAACGCGACTGGGCCCTCCACAAGGGACTGGCGGCCATCACGTGGACCTTCGATCCTCTCGTGCGTCGCAACGGCTGGTTCAACCTGCGCCGACTCGGCGCCCGCGCCGTCGAGTACCACGTGGACTTCTACGGCGCATTGAACGACGACATCAACGGTTCCGGCGAAACCGACCGTCTGTTGGCATGGTGGGACGTGGACCCCTCGAGGTCGACGAACAATGAGCCCGCGACGCCACTGATCGAAGTGCCGACTCCCGTCGACATCGTGGCGCTTCGACGCACCGATCCGGTGGCCGCCCACGAATGGCGCCACTCGATGCGGGACCGACTGGCTCCGCTGTTGGACACGCACGACGTGGTGGGGATGAACGACAATGGTGATTACATCCTGACGAGGAAAGAAACGCGATGACGAACCTGCCCCACCTCGAACCGATCCATGTGCGTGGTTTCGAGTTCCGCGTGATCGGACTTCCACTCGTCACCCCGTTCCGCACCTCGTTCGGCACCCAGAACGACCGTCGCATCTTGTTGGTGCGAGCCATCACCGACGAGGGCGATGGCTGGGGCGAATGCGTCTCCGGGGACGATCCGCTCTACTCCAGTGAGTACGTCGAGAGTTCGCATCACGTGATGATCCATCACCTCGTTCCGCGATTGTTGCGGAACGATGGTGGGCCCATGCACGCCACCGACGTGGCCCGGCTTCTCGAGCCCGTGAAGGACCACCGCATGGCGAAGGCCGCCATCGAGGCCGCGGTGTTGGACGCCCAACTGCGAGCCAACGACATACCGCTGTCCACCGCCATCGGTTCGGTCGTCGACCGCGTGCCTTCGGGCGTCTCGGTCGGAATCCACGACGACATCGACGCTCTCGTTCGCACCATCGGTGGCTACCTGGACGAGGGCTACGTGCGCATCAAGTTGAAGATCGAGCCGGGCTCCGACATCGAGCCCGTGCGCGTTCTTCGCGAGACGTTCGGCGACGCGGTTCCGCTCCAAGTCGACGCCAACACCGCGTACACCCGCGACGACGGTCCGCATCTGGCCAAGCTCGACCGATTCGGATTGCTCCTCATCGAACAGCCCCTGCCCGAGGACGACGTCACCGGGCACGCCATCATCGCCAAGCAGGTGGGTACGCCCATTTGTCTCGACGAATCCATCGTGTCGGCCCGCGCGGCCGTGGACGCCATCGAACGCGGGGCGTGTTCCATCATCAACATCAAGGCCGGTCGCGTGGGCGGTTACCTCGAGGCCGTGAAGGTCCACGACGTGTGCCAGGAACGGGGAATCCCGGTGTGGTGCGGCGGCATGCTGGAGACCGGCATCGGTCGGGCCATGAATCTCGCATTGGCCGCGCTGCCCAACTTCACCATCACCGGCGACGTCTCGGCCTCCGAACGTTTCTGGGCCCGCGACATCGTCCACGACCCGATCGTCCTCGACCACGGACACGTCGTGTTGCGCACGGGACCCGGCACCGGTGTCGACCTCGACCACGCCTTCATCGAGTCGGTGACGCTGTCGAGCGAGGTCGTCGGAACGCACTGAGTTCCGGACGGCGGGTGTCGCCTCCGGAGTGACTATTGTCCTCGCCATGGCATTCCCTTTCCTTTCCCAAGAGTGGATGGACGCCGCCAAGGCGATCCGTGCGAAGTACCAGGACCAGGCCCCCAAGATCACCGCCGTGATCCGCATCAATCAGGTCATCACCGACGTCCCCTTCGGCGAGGGCACCGTGAAGAGCTACATGGACACCTCGTCGGGCGACATGGAAGTGGAACTCGGTGAACTGGAGAACCCCGATGCCACCGTCACCACCGATTGGGCGACGGCTCGCGCCATCTTCGCCCTCAACGATCAGGCGGCGGCGATGCAGGCCTTCATGGGCGGCAAGATCAAGGTGGCCGGCGACATGATGAAGATGATGGCGCTGCAGACGCAGATGCCCCAGACCGACATCACCGCCAAGGTCGCCGAGGAGATCAAGGCCATCACCGAGTGATCGTCTCTCCGCGCGGAGTCGACGTGACCCGCGACGAGAGAATCATGGCCACCACGGCCACACCCATCGCGACGTAGAACGCCGCGGCGAACGATGTCGCCGTCGCGTCGCCGTCGGACGACTGCTGGACCGTGGTCATCACGACCGAGCCGAAGACCGCGCCCATCTGGGTCATGAGCTGTTGCATCGCTCCGGCCACGCCGAGGTCGCGTTCGTCCACGGCATTGGCGACGAGCGAGGTCATGGCGGGGCTGGCGATGCCGATTCCCGCGCCCGACAACCCCAGCGCGACGAGAACCACCAACAAGGGCGATCCGAGGTCGATGGTGGTGAAGAGGAACATCGACATCACCACGCAGAATCCGCCCACGACACCCATCGCCCGTTCGCCCACGCGGATGGTGACGAGGCTGGCCAACGGGGCGACCAAGGCGAACGTCAGCGGTCGGGCGATCACGACGAAGGAGATCTTCGAGGTGTCGAACTCCATCACCTCGCGCAACACCAACGGTGCCAGCAGGAAACCGCCCATGTACGCGAAGTTCGCCAAGGTCTGCGACATCACCGGAAACGCCACGTTGCGCGTACGCAACCAATGAAGGGGCAACAGGGGGTCGCGCACGCGCTTCTCGATCCGCACGAACTGAACCAACGACACCACGGACGCGCACAACAAGCCGATGGTGAGTGGACTGTCCCATCCCCACTTCGGGCCTTGATTGACGCCGGCCAACATCATGGTCGCACCCAGGCCCAGGGTCACCGAGCCAGCCACGTCGAAGTGCACCTCGGTCGACCGTTCGGTGTCGGGCAACAACCACAGCGCGATGACCACGCCGAGAATGCACAACGGTGCCTGCACGGCGAAGATGATGCGCCAACCGAACGCCTCCACCAGCGGGGCACCGGCGATGACTCCGAGCACCGGCGCTCCGGCGTTCACGAAACTCCAGTAACTGAGCGGGCGCACACGTTGATCGGCGGGGAACAACCGATTGATGTACGCCATCGTCGACGGTCCGGTGGCCGCGCCCGCCGAGGCCGAGAGGATGCGGAACGCGATCATGCTCGGAGCGTCCCATGCCACCGACGTCAACGCGGCGAAGATGCCCGCGCCCAACAGACCGCACACGAACACCCGCTTGTGACCCCACAGATCACCGGCCTTGCCGTAGGCCGGTCCCACCACTCCGAAGGCGAGCATGGGGCCGGTGATGCTCCACGACACCACCGAGATGCTGGAGTCGAGATCATCGGCGATCGTGCCCAGTGACACCGCCAGGATCGTGATGGTGAATCCCACCGTGAACAACGCCGACAGCACCACCACCAACACGGCCCAGTGACGATCGATGGGCACCCGACGTCCCAACCAACGACGAAGCAGGATGGGCCACGGCACCACGCCCAACTCGTCGACCCCGACGGAGTCGACGTTCAGCGTGCGCGGGTTGGAATCGCGGGCGTCGGCGCCCACGGATCAGGACTTGGGCTTCAACGACGACATCGCCGAAGCGAGCGCCGACACCGACCAACGATCGTCCTGATCGATGGTCTCGGCATTGGTCCACGATTGCACGCGGGTCACCTGACCACCCTGAACGAAGAACGTCTCGCCGGTGAACTCGCACGCCTCCGACGACAGGTACGCCACCAACGGGCTGACGTTGGCCGGATCCCACTTGTCGAACTGGCCCTCCTTGGGAGCCAACACTTCCTCGAGACCGGGGGTGGCCAACGTGAGGCGCGTGCGCGCCGCCGGTGCGATGGAGTTGCTCTTCACGTTGTAGCGCGCCAACTCCTTGGCACAGATCTGGCTGAACGTGGCGATTCCGGACTTGGCCGCGCCGTAGTTGCCCTGACCGGGATTCGAGAACAATCCGCTGGTGCTGCTGGTGTGCACGATGTTGCGGGGCTTGGTGATGCCCGCCTTGGCCTGCTCGCGCCAGTACACGGCGGCGTGACGCGTGGGCGCGAAATGTCCCTTCAAGTGAACCGCGATGACCGCGTCCCACTCGGCTTCGGTCATGTTGACCAACACGCGGTCACGCAGGATGCCGGCGTTGTTCACCAGGATGTCGAGATCACCGAACGCCTCGATGGCGCTGTCGATCATGCGCTTGGCGCCGTCCCAGTCGGCGACGTTGTCGCCGTTGACGATCGCTTCGCCGCCCATCGCCTTGATGTCGGCCACGGTCTGCTGGGCCGGGGTGATGTCGGTGCCGGTGCCGTCGTTCGCACCTCCGAGGTCGTTCACGACGACCTTGGCGCCTTCGGCGGCGAACAGCAACGCGTGCTCGCGTCCCAAACCGCGTCCGGCGCCGGTGATGATGGCCACGCGGCCGTTCAGTGCTCCCATGATCGATCTCCTTCGACTCGCTTTTCACCTTATTCCCGCCCGATGAGCGGGTGAAAAGTCCGGCTCGAATCAGCCGTAATAGACGATGTCGACGATGCTTCCTCGCGGGAGCAACTGACCCGTGGCCACCACTTGGCCCCCGACGGTGGCGGCGATCGGTGCACCGCGCACCCGACCCGTCACGTTGCCCACGGTGAGGCCGGCGTTGGTGACGGCGGCTTTCACGGCGTCGAGATTGGTGAGCGTGGCCAGATTCGGCATGGCCACCAGATCGGGGCCCTTCGAGATGGCCACCGTCACCGATGAGCCCTTGGGAAGCGACTCGCCGGCGGCGGGCAACTGCGAGGAGACTCCGCCGACGGGCACGTCGTTCGAGAACTCGTCGTCGGCACGATTGATGATCAGTTGCAGATCGTTCAGCGCGACCGTGGCGGCATCGATGGTCAGCGTTCGCAGATCGGGCACCACGCGTGGCGCGGGTCCCTGCGACACCACGATGTCGACCGCGGTGCCCTTGACCACTTCCTGACCCGCCACCAGGTTCGGTTGCAACGCCACGGCCCAACGAATGACCAGTCCCGCCACCACGTCCTCGCTGAACTCCGGAGTCTGCGCACCCAACACCAGTCCGGCATCGGTCAGTGCGGTGGTGGCGGTCGCCACGTCGAGGGCGTTCAATTCGGGCAACGGAACCGGGGGCGGTCCGGTGGACACCACGAACGTGATGGTCTTGCCACTCTGCAATTTCTTCCCGGTCTCGGGATCGGTGCGCACGATGGCGCCGGCAGGCACGTCCTCGCTGGCTTCTTCCACCTCGACGATGGTCCAGTCGTATTCGGTGACGAGATTGGTGGCCTCGCCCACGTCCACACCGGTCAGCGCGGGCACCGCGTACGAATCTTTTTGGATCACGGAGAACAACAAGAACCCACCGACCACGACCACCAACACCGCCACGGCGGCCACGATCCATCGTGCGATCGCCGGGGCATCGTCACGATCGTCGGAAACCGGGTCTGCATCGTCGTCCCCGTCGGAGGCGGAGATCACCATCGTGTCGGTGGTGCTGGGGATCACCGCGGTGTCGACCGGGCGAGCGATCTGTCCGGTGCCGTCGAACAGCGTGGCCGCCACCAACGGCAAGGGTGCGGGACGCGGCAACGAGGGGGCCGCTTGCACCAACGCACGCCCCATGTCGGCGGCTCCCGAACGTTCCAACGGATCGGAGCGTCCGGCTTTTTCCAGAACCGAGGCCAGGCCACCGAGATCGGCCGAAACGGGGAACAGCTTGTCGACACGACCCCCGAGCGTGGTGACCACGGAGTCGGCGAGGAAGGGCACCGAACCGGTGACCGCTTCGGTGAGAACCAGAGCCAACGCGTACACGTCGGCCTTCTCGTCGAAGGGTTCTCCGAGGGCTTGTTCGGGCGCGCAGTAACGCGCGCGCTCGAGCGACACCGAGGTGGTGTCGGCCCAGGCATCCTCGGCGACCACCGATGCCACGCCCAGATCGGCCACGCGGGCCCGGCGATCGTCACCGAAGACGATGGCCGACGGTCGCAGGTCGAAATGCGTGAGACCGCGCTTGTGGGCGTAGTCGAGGGCGCGACACACGTCCACCCCGACGGCCAACGCCTGGCTGGGGGTCAGCAAACGCCCGCGATCGATCAGATCCTGCAGCGTGCCCCCACCGAGCAATTCCTGCACCACGTACACGCGACTCGAATCGGCGATCGTGGCGCGCCCGAACGCCAACGTGCGCAACACCTGGGGGTGATTCATCTCCGCCGCGGCGGTGGCCTGCTCGAGCAGGGCCTCGCCTCGCTGGCGACTGACATCGGCCGAGAACACCCGAATGGAGACGTCGGCACCGGAACGATCGTCTCGGGCCACGAAAACCGTGCTGGACCCCGAGCGGCTGATCTCGGTGCGCAGGCGATAGCGACCGTCGACCAGGGTGTCGATCAACGAATCCGGGTCGTGATTCTCGAAGATGGACATCGCTGGGAAACTAGCGGTGTATTGCGAATGTGTGACGATCGCCCCGGTCACAAGGTGCAAAACACCAGCACATCGGGTCAGAATGTCGACGTGAGCGACAACGACGCCCCCCGCGAGTCCGCCAGCGAGTCCGCCCAAGAAACCGCCGACGAAACCGCCCCGGAAACCAAGGGGGCCGGCACGCACGTCGAATCCGATACCCGCACGTCTGCTCGGGGTCGCCGTCGTCGTCCCTCCATCGAGATGGTGCTCATCAGTGCCGGACTGGCAATCGGATTGATGATGGTCATCTTGGGGCTCATGTCGGCCACCACCGGTCGCGACGCCCTCGGATACCCCGACGAGATCATCGAGGTCTCCCCCGCCCCCAACGATCGCCAGGTGCTGTCCCAGACCGAGATCTCCGTCGACCTCATCGACGGCTACGAAGCCGAGATCATTCTCGACGACATCACCATTCCCACCACACGGCTCGAGGACGCCTCGCCCCAGGACGTGAAGCCCGGCCAACAGATCGAACTACCCAAGACCGCCATCTACGACCAGGGCAATTCGTTGATTCGCTTCGAGCCCACCGAGGGTGCCGCCGTCGAGCGGTACGACGTCGGGGTGCACCGGGTGACCGTGCTCTTCTGGAAGATCGAGGAGGGCCGCAACACCGCGCGCAGCTTCTCGTGGTCGTTCGAGGTGCTCTGACCCTCAGCCGGGGATCTCGCCGGTTTCCAACAGCGCCACGAACTGGGCCTCGTCCAGAACGGGGATACCGAGTTCCTGTGCCTTGGTGAGTTTGCTGGCGCCGGGTTCGGCGCCCACCACCAACGCGTCGGTCTTCTTGGACACCGAACCGGGGCTCTTGCCACCGCGGTCCTTGATGGCGCGTTCGGCTCCGTCACGATCGAAGCCGTCCAAGGAACCGGTGACCACGATGTTGCGACCCACCAGATTCTGCGGAAGACGTGACACCTCCACGTTGCCGAACTCGACACCGCTGTCGCGCATCTTCTCGATGAAGGCGCGATTGTCGGGCACGGCGAACCATCCGGTGATGGACGCCGCGATGACCTCGCCCACTCCCTCGACGCTGGCCAGGTCGGCCTGGGAGGCGTTCATGATGGCGTCGAGATTGCCGAAGGCGAGCGCCAAGGCTTCCGAGGCCGACGGTCCGAGATGCTTCACGCCGAGCGCGGTGAGGATCTTGGGAAGCGGACGCGACTTGGAGCCGTCGATGGCGGTCAACAGTTTCTCGGCGCTGATGCTGGCGAATCCTTCCAACGTGAGCAACTGCTCGACGGTGAGCAAATACAGATCGCCCGGATCGGACACGAAACCGGCGTCGGACAACTGGAACACGGTCTTCTCGCCCAGACCCTCGATGTCCATGGCACCGCGCGAGGCGAAGTAGATGATGCGTTGGTCGCGTTGACTGGGGCAACCCGGTTCGATGCAACGCGTGTTGGCCTCGCCCTCGGGACGGGTGAGTTCGCCCTTCATGGGGCAAGGACACACCGACGGGAACGCCCATGGCTCGAGGCCCTCGGGGCGCAACGCCAGCACCGGCCCGACCACCTCGGGGATGACGTCGCCGGCCTTGCGCACCACCACCGTGTCACCGGGTCGGACGTCTTTCAGGCGCACCTGATCCTCGTTGTGCAGCGTGGCCATCTCCACGTTGGAACCGCCGACGAACACCTTCTCGAGAACCGCGAACGGCGTGACGCGCCCGGTGCGACCCACCGAGATCTGGATGTCGCGCAACAACGTGGTGCGTTCCTCGGGCGGGAACTTGAACGCGATGGCCCATCGCGGAGCGCGCGCGGTGAATCCGAGCGTCTCGCGTTGGGCGAGATCGTCGAGCTTCACCACGACACCGTCGATCTCGTACGGCAGTTGGTGTCGGTTCTCCTGCCAACGCGCGCAATACGCGTCGACGGCGTCGACCGAATCCACCACTTCGATGTTGGGGTTCACGGGGAAGCCCAGCGACCGCAGGAACTCGAGCGTTTGGTGATGACTGGTGAACACGGGGCCACCGACCACTTCGCCCAGTTGGTACGCCCAGAACGCCAAACCCCGCGAGGCGGTGACGGCGGAGTCCTTCTGACGCAAGCTTCCGGCCCCGGCGTTGCGCGGGTTCACCGGCACCGGTTCGGGCTTGCGCCCCGCCGCGATACGTTCGACGTTCTCTCGTTCCTTGGCGGCCTTCAATCGTTCGAAGGCGTCGATGGGCAGGTACACCTCACCGCGCACCTCGAGCACCTCGGGAATCACGACACCCTCGGGCGCCGTCAGCATCTTGGGCACCACGGCGATGGTGGCCACGTTCGCCGTGACGTCCTCGCCCACCCGACCGTCGCCGCGCGTGGCGGCCTGCACCAGCACGCCGTTCTCGTAGCGCAGACTCATGGCCAAGCCGTCGATCTTCAACTCGCACACGTACGCGGTGGCTTCGCCCTCGGGGAGGCCCTTCACCACCCGCTCGCCCCACGCCACCAACTCGGAATGATCCATGGCGTTGTCGAGGCTGGTCATGGGGACGCGATGCTCGACGGGCGAGAACGTCTCGACCGTGGAAGCGCCCACGCGCGCACTGGGGGACGACTCGGTGACCAGTTCGGGGTGATCACGTTCGATGACGCGAAGCTCGCGCTCGAGTTCGTCGTATTCCGCGTCGGAGATCTCGGGGGAATCGTCGACGAAATAACGCTGACGGTGGTAGTCGATCAGCCGCACCAATTCGGCGTGTCGGACGACCGCATCGGAGGACTTCTTCGACCCGGCAGCCATGGACAGATTGTAGATCAGGGGTGCGAGAGCGAACCTCAGGCGCCGACGGTGAGACGGGTGGCGAGCGCTTGCGTGCGAACGCGCTCTCCGATGTCGCGCACCTGGGCCATGATCGACGCGGCGTGCTCCTCGGTGTGCAACGCCAAGCCGCACGCCGGAGTGACCAACGACTGCTGGCGCAGCTTCATCGCATCGCAGCCGTTCTGCACGAGGCCGCACCAGACGCCGGCCAACTTCTTCCAGGCCCGCTCGGCGTTGTTCATCATGGGACCGTCGGTGGCCACCACGCCCCACGCCACCGAACCTCCCTTGTCGAGGAAACCCGCCAGCGCCGACGCCGAGTGCACGAGTGACTCGGAGACGGGAACGCTCAACACCGCGGGGCCCGCGGCCAACAAGGGGGCCAGGTCGACGTCGGCGCAACTGTGGAGTCCGACCAGACAATCGCGCT
Source organism: Ilumatobacteraceae bacterium (assembly GCA_021298195.1). Taxonomy (GTDB): domain Bacteria; phylum Actinomycetota; class Acidimicrobiia; order Acidimicrobiales; family Ilumatobacteraceae; genus Casp-actino8. The sequence goes on along the minus strand of JAJTEQ010000052.1, from coordinate 1,105 downwards.
CGACCACGGCCATGGCACCCGACATCAGGTCGATGGCGGTGTCGGGTGCGATGGGAAACGACTCGTCCATGATGTCGCCGATCATCGGCTCGTCGATGAACACCACCTGTGGTGCGTCCGGAAGCACCGAGGCCACGTGTTCGTGGATGCTGCGAACGTGCGAGCGCACCGCGCGAACCGCCACGTCGAACGCCAGATGAACGGGCACTCCGGCGCGCACCAGCGACAGGCCGAGAGTCACCGGTCCGGTGAACTGCCACTTCACCGGCGTCGTGCGACCGGCGGCCACCTCGAGGAAGGTGCGCAGGCCGACGAAGGCGTCGTGATGAAAGTCGGTGTCGACCGGAGCGAACGGATCGATGCGTGACGGGTCGACCACGATGGCCCCGTACTGACCCACGCTGATGCCCCGGATTCCCACCACGGCTTGGGCGATCATCGACTCGGCCGGCGAGCGCTTGGGGAGCGACGGAATCGCCGGCAGATCGGGCGAGCTCGTCAACGCGAACTCGGCGGCGGCACGAGCGTCACGATGCGGAAGACTGCCCACGCCGGTGGCGATGCCACCGGTCAGATATGTGGTCGCCGCCATGGTCATGATCATCCCCTCGACACTTTCGTAGCAGGCGACTCCCACCGCGCCACAATCGAGCGCACCTTCACCGAGGTTCGTCGGTCTCCGATTGTTGGGACGTTGGTCCCATCGGTAACGCTGTGGGATGTGTCGGGTTCGCGCGTTCCACGAAGCACCACGGTCGTGTCGTGGGCGATGCGCGTGGCGGTGGTCGCCGGTGGCGCGATCGCACCGTTGTGTGGTGACGCCATCGACGGGTGGTCCGATGCCGTGCGCGCGATGACGAATGTCGCGATCTGGGCCGCGTGGGCCGTCGGCCTTCTGTGCGTTCTGGTGCCCTCCAGCGTCTCGCTCACCGCCCTGCGCCTCGCGTGCCCCACGTCGATCGTGTCGACGGGTGTCGTCGTGGCCCTCGACGGCGACGGCGCGTCGGGCATCGCGCTCGCGGTGGCGATCGTGGCGACGCTGCTCGTGTTCAGCGCCGAAGTGGGCGACTCGTTCGTGCAGGTGTCGGCGTACGGGGACGAACGT